>JAWOHK010000036.1:0-16480 GCA_046485205.1 Chloroflexota bacterium
GGGTCATCCACGCCCGCCGCCCCGAGAGAAATCTCGCGGTACTTCGGCAGATCGAAGCCCAACGTCTCCATCTCGCCGATGGTCAGACCGCCCACCAGATGTTTGGCCAGGACGTCCGGTTTCATGTTCGTCAGGAACGACCGGACTTCGTCCATCAGCGACCAGCCGACGGTGTACTCCGACGCCACCAATTCGATCACCCGCGCGCGGGCCTGCTCGCTGGCGGCCAGCGCCTCAGCCAGCAGGTCAAGATGATAGAAAACCTCAACGCCCCGATCGCGCATCGCTTTCACAAATTGGTCATGTTCATATTGGGCGCGCTCCACCCACAGCACGTCATCGAAGAGTAGGTCATCGTGGTTGCTCGGGGTCAGCCGTTTCAGGCTCAGGTCCGGCCGGTGGACAATCACCTTTCGCAATTTGCCTACTTCGGAATTTACACCAAACGTTTGCATTTTGAATCTCCTTTATCTGTTGCTTGAGCAGAATGATAACCTGCCCTTTGAAAAGGTACAGTTACGGGTTGTCCGTGGCACAAATACCCTCCAGCGCCGAGACGCTTGTGCTGTTGATCCAGTTTGTCTCACCAGCATCGTTGAGCATGTACCAGAGGCTGCTGCCGTAGTCGGCCGCCACGCCCACTTCATACTGGCCAGCCGGAATCTCGCCGCTGGGTTGGCCACCCAGCGTGTTTGAGGTATAAGCCGACGCTGGAGCATCCAGTACGGCTGTGCATTCTCCTGCCTCATAGACCCTCGTGTCCGGCACCTGGTTGTAGATGTCTGGATCGACGGTCGGC
This sequence comes from Chloroflexota bacterium, assembly GCA_046485205.1. Classification (GTDB taxonomy): domain Bacteria; phylum Chloroflexota; class Anaerolineae; order Promineifilales; family Promineifilaceae; genus Promineifilum. The sequence goes on from JAWOHK010000036.1 coordinate 800, forward strand.
GTTGCCGTGTCAGCGGGAGGGGTAACGGGATTACACGCTGCCATAATCGGCAGCAGAATGATCAGTGTGAGGAATAACCATCTATTTCGCATGTGAACCTTGCTCCTTGTTATTGAACTTAATCCTAATCATGGCAGGACCGCCACCACGTTTGTGCCGGCGGTTCCGGCGACGATTTGCTCGATGTCGGCCAGGCTGCCGATGGCCGCGCGCTTGGCGGTCTGCCGGACAAAATCGATCGCCGCCTCGACTTTAGGCCCCATCGACCCGGCGGCAAAATCGTAACCCGCCAGCTCATCGGCCGTGATCTCCGCGACGCGTCGCTGGGTAGGCTTGCCCCAATCGAGGTAAACCCCGTCGACATCGGTGGCCATGATGTACAGGTCGGCGCCGATGTCGCGGGCCAGTAAGGCCGTCGCCCGGTCCTTGTCGATCACCGCTTCCACCCCGATCAGCGTCCGCTCTTTCTCAGGATCGTACATGGTCGGGATGCCGCCGCCACCGGCGCAGATGACGACCACGCCCTTATCCAGTAACCACTTGATCGGCCGCTCTTCAAAGATGCGCTTCGGCAGTGGCGATGGCACCACGCGGCGCCACTTGTTGCCGTCCGGCTTGATCGACCAACCCTTTTCGGCTGCCAGTCGTTCGGCGACCTCTTTCTCGTAGACCGGTCCGACGAACTTCGTCGGATTCTGAAAGGCCGGGTCGTCGGGGTCGACCTCGACCATTGTCAGCAGGGTGGCGAACGGCACTTCGAAAGGCAGCAGGTTGCCCAGTTCCTGCTCGATCATGTAGCCGATCATGCCCTGGGTCTGCGCCCCCAACACATCCAGAGGGTAGGCTTCGACTTCTTCGAAGGCATCAGCCTGCAGGGCCAGCAGGCCGACCTGCGGGCCATTGCCGTGCGATAAAACCAGCTGGTGTTCCATAGCAACGGGCGCCAGCGCTTGGGCGGCGGTCTGTGTATTGTGCCGTTGCACCTCGGCCGTCATTGGCTCGCCCCGCTGCAATAATGCGTTTCCTCCTAAGGCTACAACGATTCTCATGATGTAACTCCTTTCTCGCTGAGCATCTAGGACGCGGGCGCATCCCAAGGCATGCCCCACACTTGCATCAACTGGGCGTAAAATTGGACCATCTTGCTCAGACCCTCGACAGGGATGCGCTCATCGATGCCATGTTCCAGTCCCATAAAACTCGCGTCCATTACCAGCGACGTAAAACGATAAATATGATCGCATACCGGTACAAAGTGCTGGCAGTCAGTCCCGCCCAGCATCACGAACGGCGCGACGGGCGGGTTGTCGAATAGCTCGCGAATGACTTGCTTAAGGCCCTCATACGCCGGGCCACTGTCGGGCGATATGGGTAGCGCCTCGTTGAACTTGCCCGGCACGGGTTCAATCAGCACGCGTTCGTCGTCAATTATCTTGCCGGCATATTCCAGCACCTCGTCGATTGTATTGCCGGGCAACAGGCGGAAATTAACGGTGGCTTTCGCTTCGGAGGGGATCGTGTTGTCCTCCACGCCACCGCGGACGATCGTCAGCGCGGTTGTCGTGCGAATGCTGGCATTCATCTCGGGGATGGCGGTTAGCCAGCGCTGCAACAGCGGACCAAATAGCCAGACGTTGGCGAAGGCTACCTGCAGATAGATCGGCGCGGCCCGGCCGATGCCGTGGTACATGGGCCGCAACCGGCGAACATGAGTCGGCATGGGGTGAGCTTCTAGTCGCGCCAGGGCCCGCGCCAGGACGCCGATCGCCGTTTGTGGCGGCGGCGTCGAGGAGTGCCCCGGCTGGCCCTGGACCGTGATCTCAACTGTCAGGTAGCCCTTCTCACTTGTGCCCACTAGAGCGACCGGGCCGCGTACGCCGGCCGCCAACCCTTCGAAAATGCCGCCGCCTTCGTCGACGATCCCGGCCAGGTGAACGCCGCGCTCCTGGAGCAGTTGGCCCATGACCTTGCAGCCATTGACTCCGCCGGTTTCCTCGTCATGGCCCAGGCCGAACAAAATCGTGCGCTCTGGCTGGAAGCCGCGCGCCAACAAAACCTCGGCCGCCGCCATAATGCCGATGAGCTGGTTCTTGATGTCGAGCGTCCCTCGCCCCCAGATGAATCCGTCGGCGATGCTTCCTTCGAATGGGGGGTGGGTCCATTGGTCGAGCGAGGCGGGATCGGCTGAGACGACGTCCTGATGGGCCATCACCATAACCGGTTCCAGTTCGGGCCGGGCTCCCTGCCAGGAATAAAGCAAGCTGTAGCCGCCGATGAGCTCACGCCTCAAGTTCTTGTGAACCAAAGGATATGTTTCTTCCAGCATCCGGTGGAGTTGCCCAAACGCTTCGGCATCGGGCGTGCCCTGGTCATCCAGGGGCACGGTCTGGCAGCGCACGGCCGCCGACAGTTGCTCGGCCGTGCAATCCACGTCGACCGCCACGCCTTCCACCGGCACGATAGTGCGCTGCCGCCACGAGAAGACGGCCGTCCGCACGACTACATACAGCGTAGTTACCAGAAGAACGGCCAGGATGATGTACAAAACGGTGGTCAGCATGACATCACTTATTTATTCAAATCCACCAGCGGCGGAACGCGCAAGCTTTCTTCCGCGGGCTGGTTCTCCGGTTCGAGGCGCTGGACGTTGAAGCCGGTAAATCCAGCGATCATCCCCAAAATCGGGTTGATCAGATTGAAGAAACAGTATGGAAAATAGACGAACGTCGAGACACCAAGCGTGGCTGTCATGTACGCGCCGCACGAGTTCCAGGGAATCAGCGGCGAGGTTACCGTGCCTGAATTTTCGACGGCCGTGGCCAGCGTTTCCGGGTGTAGACCGCGCTTGCGGAATGTCATCGTGAACATCCGCGCCGGCAGTACGATGGCGATGTACTGATCCCCGGCCACGATATTAAAGCCAATGGAGGTCAGCATCACTGTGGCAATGGTCCCGCCATCCGACTTCACTTTATTAATGACTGGGGTGATGAGCCGCTCATTGAAGCCGCCGAAGTCCATCATCGCCCCGAACGACATCGCGCCTAGTATCAACCACACCGTCAGGAGCATACTTTCCATGCCGCCGCCGGAGAAAAGGGCGTCGATTTGTTCATAGCCGCTCTGCAGGATGAAACCGTTACCCATGGCGACCCAGATACTTTTGAGGGCGGCAAAGGGCGCGCTGATGCTGAGATCGTTAGCGAAGGTGATGACCAGTTCGGTCTGGGTGGACACCGCTACCAGCGCACCTACTAGCGTTCCGATCAGGATGGACAGAAAGGCTGGGTAGCGGCGAATACCCAACAGTAGTAGAGCGGCAATCGGCAGCAGGTTCCAAAGGGTGATATTGTAAACGCTCGCCAAAGCCTCCAGGGCGGCCGTCGTGTCTACAGTGGGCTCGAGACCCGCTCGCTGGCCCATGACGAAGAAGATCGCGAGGGCGATCAAATAGGACGGGATGCTGATCTTAGCCATGCTGCGGATATGGGCGTAGACGTTGCTGCCGACGAGCTGCGGTGTCAGGATGGTCGTCTCAGAGAGAGGAGTCATTTTGTCGCCGAAATAGGCCCCCGATATAATCGCGCCGGCGGCGATCGCTTCGGACGCGCCGATAACCTGGGCCATGCCAATGAAGGCTACTCCCAACGTAGCCGCCGTCGTCCAGGAACTGCCAGTGACGATGCCGATGACGCCGGTCAGCAGGGCGGCGGCGAAATAGAACCAGGCCGGGTTGATGTACTGGATACCGTAATAGACGACCGTGGCGATCGTGCCGGACATATTCCAGACACCGATCAGCGCGCCAACCATCAGCAAAATCAGGATCGCGCTCATGGCTAGGGAGATACCCTTGACGACCTCTTCGCCCAGCCGCTCCCAGGAGTGGCCGTTCTTGTGAGCGACCATCGCGCCAACCACGGCACTCATCAGCAACGCCACTTGCAAAGGCCCGGCGGCCGCATCGATTCCAAATAGGATTATCGACCCGGTCAGCATGACGATCATGAACCCAAGCGGGATCAATGCGTCCAGCAACGAGGGCTGGCGGATTGGACTGGCTTGGTCGTTCATTTTAAGGTTCTAATCATGATCGTACCATGATCAAGGCAAGGGTCTGGCAACGGAGACAGCGATACGCTTGGGATCTATCACGCTCGTTGTTGGTTGCTGTCTCCGGCCAGCTGCTAGGCTCAATCCCCCAGAGTGGCCACCATAATGGCCTTGATAGTATGCATCCGGTTTTCGGCCTGATCGAAGACGATAGAGTGTTCTGACTCGAACACCTCCTCGGTCACCTCCAGGCTTTCCAGGCCCGTCTTTTCATAGATCTCCTCGCCAACTTTGGTCTCGCGATTGTGGAAGGCGGGCAGACAGTGCAGGAACTTGACGTTCGGGTTGCCCGTCTTCTGGACCGCTTCCATGTTGACCTGGTACGGCTTTAGCAAGCCGATGCGCTCGTCCCACACTTCCTTGGCTTCGCCCATGGAGACCCACACATCTGTGTACAAGTAATCAACGCCATTGACACCTTCATCCACGTTTTCGGTCAGAGTCAGACGCGCCCCGGTCACGGCCGCAATTTGTTTCGCCTGTGCTACCAGATCTTCTTCCGGCCAGAGCGCCTCGGGTGCGCACAATCGGACATCCATGCCACAGATGGCGCCCATCACCATGAGGGAATTGCCCATGTTGTTGCGGGCGTCGCCCAAGTAGCAGTAGGCGATCTCGCCCAGGTGCTTGTCACTATGTTCGGTCATGGTCAGCACATCGCACAACGTCTGGGTCGGGTGGTACTGGTCTGTCAGGCCGTTCCAAACGGGCACGCCAGCGTATTGACCCAGGGTTTCCACCAAGTCCTGTCCAAATCCGCGGTACTCGATGCCGTCATACAGGCGACCCAGCACGCGAGCGGTGTCTTTCATGGATTCCTTATGGCCGATCTGTGAACCGGACGGACCCAGGTAGGTTACGTACGCTCCCTGGTCAGAGGCCGCCACCTGAAAAGAGCAGCGTGTGCGGGTGGAGGTCTTTTCAAAGATGAGAGCGATGTTCTTACCCTTAAGGCGTTGCTGCTCATAGCCGCCGTATTTGGCCGCCTTGAGATCGGCCGACAGCTTCAGTAAGAACATCATCTCCTCGTGGGTGAAGTCCAGTTCCTTTAAAAAGTTGCGATTGCGTAAATTGTAAGCCATTGTTAGTTCTCCTTATTGATTAACTGTGCCTGTCGCTTGGCCGAAGGTTTGGGCGGCCAAGCAAGGGTGGTTTTGTGTACCCGAGAATTTCGATCCCGCCTTCTCCGTAAGAAAAATTCCGCGGTCATACTAGCCAAGCAAAACACCGATAGTCAGCGTCGCCATTACAACCAACGCCAGCAAAATGGCCAGCGGCACAGCGAATTTCCACCAGACATTGAGCGGAATGCGCCCGATGGCCAGCGCGCCGGTCACTACGGCGAAGGTCGGGGTTAGCAGGTTCAACAGGCCGGAGGCCGACTGGTAGGCGGTCACGATCAGGTGCTCCGGCACCCCTGCAAAGGCACCCAAGGGGGCCATAATAGGCATTGTCACGGTTGCCAGTCCCGAAGACGAAGGAATCAGGAATGCCAGGGGCAGATAAGCCAGGAACACGCCGTTAATGAATGGCACGGGTGACAGCCCGGCGATCAGATTGGCCAGCCAGTTCAGGATCGTATCGATGATCAGGCCGTTGTTCATCAGCACGGAAATGCCGCGCGCCAGGGCGACGACCAGAGCGACGCCCAGCAGGTCACGCGCGCCGTCTATGAAATTGTTAACCAGGCTCTCCTCGCCCATGCGACCGATCAGACCGATGATAATGGCGAAGAGCAGGAAGAGCGCCGTCAACTCGGTGAACCACCAATACAATGTCGGGACAGGGATGCCGATATCGGCCCAGGGAATGACGCTGTAGATCATGATGACGAACGCCAGGACGAACAGCGCGAGGACGATCTTGCGGCGGGTCGTGAATTCGACGACCTCCGTCTGCGAACCACCCAGGAAGTGGGCGCGGTTGGATTCGGCTTTGTCGGCCACATAGGACTTGGCGGGGTCGGCCTTCACCTTCTTAGCATAGCGCAGCACCCACCACATACCCAAAGCCGTGCCAATGACGAGAATGATAATCCGGTAGACGATGCCTTCGCCCAGCGGGATGCCGGCAATACCGGTGGCGATGCCGGTGGCGAATGGGTTCACTGTCGATCCCAGAACACCGATGCCCGCGCCGAGCAGCACGACGGCCGTGCCTACCAGAGCATCAAAGCCCAGGGCGATGAGCGTGGATATGATCAGCACGTAAAATGCCAGGCTCTCCTCGGCCATGCCGTAACTGGTGCCGCCGGCGGCAAAGACGGTCATGAGTGCGATGATGAGCAGAGCATAGCGCTGCCCAAGGCGCTCCACGACGAAGCCAATTCCGGCATCAATCGCACCGGTCTTCATCGTTATACCCAGGAAACCCCCAATCACGAGGATAAAAAAGGCCACGTCGATGGCCCCGTAGAGACCGCCATCGTTGTAGGTGCTGACTTGGCCGGTCTCATCTTGAATGCCGTACATACCGTTAATCGGCGCGATGAGAACATCGAAGAAATTTTGCTGATTGGGCTCCACCAGCTGATAGGTGCCAGGAATCGGCTGACCGTCCTCGTCGCGCTCAAATAGTCCCGCCGGAACGAGCCAGGTCAGTATGGCGACAACGACAAGCAGTAGCGCCAGGACGGTGTAGGCAGTCGGAAATTTGAAGCCACCTTGCTTTGTGTCGGCCGATGGATCAGATACGATATTTGCAGTCACCTTCTCTCAACTCCTTTATATCTATTGAGTTAACACACTCCCATCTAGCTGTCATCATTTGACATAATCTCCCCTCATAGGTTTATTTTGACTTAAAGTCGTAATAACTGCCTGCAAAGAAGAACTTTATCGGTCATACCGCCAATTAATTTGATTTTCGACACGCGCATAGACGGCCGAATTCTCACCAGTCGGCCGGCGGCCGCGTCCGAGCAGCACCGCCATCGCACCGGCGGTCCATATCAATACATTCACCCAGAGAATAATGTGCATTTCCTATGATCCTTCATCAACGTCTCATAATGATGAAATGCTGATGCTGTTGTTAAAAGTTTTCCATCCCCCTGTTGGGGATCCCCGTTAGGGCTTTAACAATGTTAAAATAAGCTATGTGAGGCCAATCCGCCGATTTGAGGGTCGAGGAATTCCCGGTTCAATGGCCATACACTCACACAACGTAAGCCGGGACGTCCAATCATTAAAATTATGAAATAGAAGGGTGTTTTCTTGTAGCACCATAATGGTGTATTTATGGTGAAATTTGAATATCACTGACCCTTCCTCTGGCTCAATCCGCGCGATGTGAGAGCGCCAGCATGCCGCCGGCGATGTTGCGGGCTTTTAACCCGTTTTGTAGCAAGACGCGCGTGGCATAGTAGGCACGTTGGCCCGACCGGCAAAACACGAGAATCTCGCGGTCGCGCGGCAGTTCACCCAAACGGGGCCGCAGTTCCGGTAGTGGAATGTTAACCGCACCCGGTACGCCCTCGACAGCCAATTCCGCAGCCCCGCGCACATCGAGCAGGAATTCGCCATCGACTGCGCCCCAATGGATGAGCGGCATGTCATCACGCAGGACATCGGCCGCGACCATGCCCGCAAAGTTGACAGGATCCTTGGCGCTGCCGAACGGCGGCGCGTAGCAAAGTTCCGACTCTTCCAGGTCGTAGATGGTCATACCAGCCTGAATCGCCATCGCAAAGGAGTCGATCCGCTTTGGAACGCCGTCCTCGCCGAGGATCTGCGCACCGAGCAGGCGGCCGTCGGATTTCCGGAAGATGGCCTTGATGGCGATGTATTTAGCCCCCGGATAATAACCCGCGTGGGAATTCGGGTAGAGATAGATCTTCTCGTAATCGGTATCGCCCAGGTACTTCAGCATTTTTTCGCTGACGCCGGTCGAGGCGATGACGCCTTCGAAGATCTTGCAGATCGACGTGCCCTGCGTGCCGCGATAGCGGGAATCGCGCCCGCAGATCACTTCGGCTACGATCCGGCCCTGGCGATTGGCCGGGCCGGCCAGCGGGATCAACGTGTACTGACCGGTAACGAAGTCCTTGACCTCGACGGCGTCGCCGACGGCGAAGATGTCGGGATCGCTGGTGCGCATCTGGTCGTCGACGCGGAATCCGCCGCGTTCGCCGAGTTCAAGCTCGGCCATCTGCGCCAGCGCGGTCTCCGGCCGCACACCAATGGCCATCACCACGATGTCGGCCACGTGCTTCTTGCCGGAGAGAGACTGGACTTCCAGCTTGCCGTCGGGTAACTGCTCGAAGCCGGCCACTCCGTCATTGAGTTGCAGGTCAATACCATGCCTGATCATGTAACGTTCCACCAGGCGGGCCATCTCCGGATCGAGTGGCGGCATGACATGCGGGCCGCGTTCGATCAGTGTCACGTTCAGCCCACGGTGAACCAGATTTTCCGCCATTTCCAGGCCAATGAAACCGGCCCCGACCACCACGGCTCGCTTGGGCGGCAGGACAGTCTGCATGCCACTATATGCATGCAAGCCGGCGCGTTCGACAGCGTCTCGATCCAACCAGGCGCGAATAGCCCGGGCATCCGGCACAGTGCGCACCGAGAAGATCCCAGGCAAGTTGATCCCGGGCAGCGGCGGCCGGATCGGCGCCGCGCCGGGCGACAGGACCAGCTTGTCGTAGGACTCGGTGGTGACTTCACCGGTCACATGATTCTTGAGCTCCACGGTTTTTTCGGCCGGGGATATGCCGATCACCTCGCACCGCGTGCGCACGTCGATCGCGAACTGCTCGCGAAACGTTTGCTCCGTGGCCACCAGGAGGCTGGACTCCTGTTCGATTTCACCGCCGACATGATAAGGTAACCCACAGTTCGCGTATGAAACATACGGCCCGCGTTCGACCATCAATATCTCCGCTTTCTCGTCCAATCGACGCAGGCGTGCCGCGCACGATGCGCCGCCGGCCACACCACCCACAATAATGACTTTCATTTATTCTATACCTCGCTAAATTGAATGATGACCTTGACGTCATCGGGTTGTCTCTCTAGAGCCTTGTGGAAGTCCTCTGGCTTTTCACGGCGCGTGATCACGCGGCTCAGCCACTCCCGATCCGAACGCGCTAGATTTTGGCCGGCTTTGTACCAATGCCGCTTGTTGGCGTTGACGCTGCCGACGATCAGATTGTTCTTTAGCACGACTTGGGCAGCGACACTGGCTACGGCGCCGGTAGCTGCGCCGCCGGCACCAATGCCGGTTAGGCAGATGATCCCGCCCGCGCCGATCTTCTGGATCGAGTCCCCAATCACCGATCCGACGCCCGTACACTCGACGATGACGTCGGGCTCGAAATCGAGATCCGTGACCCGGCCCGCGTGATACGTGCCACCCATGGCGTTCACAAGATCCGGCTTCGGGCCGGTTTCAGCGCGATCTAGCACGTGGACCTCAAGGTTATTCGCTTTCAAACGGAGTGCCGCCAGAAGGCCGATGGGGCCTGCGCCGGTCACCAGCGCGGTTCTGGGCTCCCAAAAGGCGCGTTGGCCCGCCATGTAGACCTGTTCCAGCGCTTTCGTGATGACCGTCATCGGCTCCAGCAACACGCCGAGAATGCCCAGGGATGGGTCTATCCTAATGAGGTAGTCCGGCTCGCTGCGCCATTGTTGCGACATAAAGCCATGGATTTCCTTGATCCCGCGCTCGGTGTATTGGCCGTTGCTACACATGTCCCACTCGCCCACCGCGCAGTTAGGACATGGAATCGGATCGGGACGGCGCACGATTCCGACTACTAGATCACCGGCCTTGAAGGAACCACGTGGCCCCGGATCGACGACGCGACCTAGCGATTCATGGCCCAACACCAGGCGGGATTTACCCGGCGGAGCCCAACCATACTTTCCCTCGACTATCTCGACATCCGTCCCACAGACGCCGGCTGCGATGGCTTCTACCAGAACAGAGCCCTCGCTCGTCTCGGGTTCAGGGAATTCCTCGTATCGTGCTGACCCTGGCATCTTGGGTTCTACAGTGATTGCTTTCAATTTATCTCCTTATGTTTTCTACAGAAGTTCACTCAAGTTGCGCATAGCTGGAGACATACCGGGGTTGAAACGGCGGCTATGTGGCTGGTAGCCCGCAGCATGCCAGATTCCGGATTGATCCGGAATGTAACCACGGTGTCCGAATCCTGATTTGCCGCCAACAGCAGCGCGCCGGACGGATCAATGGTGAAATCGCGAGGTCCAATGCCCTGCGTCGGCTCATGCCCCACTAGCGTCAATCGCCCGGTCTCCGGATGAATAGCATAGATGGCGATGCTGTTGTGTCCCCGATTGGAGGCGTAGACAAAACGGCCGGACGGCGCGACCTTTATTGCCGCCCCCAGGTTCTCACCCTTGAAATCGGCCGGCAGGGTTGACAGGGTCTGTAACGCCTCGAAAGCGCCGCTACCGTAGTGGAGCTCAGTGATCGTGGATTGGAGCTCGTTGATGACGTAGGCGAAGGGCCAACTCGGGTGAAACGCCAGATGGCGCGGGCCTGAGCCCGGCGACAGCTGAGTCCAGGGAGTCTCGGCCGAAATCAGCGCGCCGCGCTCGCGGTTCAGCCGGAACGCCATCAGCCTGTCCGTCCCCAGGTCGACGGCCAGGATGTAGGCGCCGGCCGGGTCGGATAGCACCATGTGAGCATGCGGGCCTTCCTGACGATCGGGATTTGGCCCGGAGCCGGAGAACTGAACGACGTCAGTTGCCTCGCCCAGGTGGCCGTTTGCTCGCATCGGCAGAACGCACAGGTTGCCGGTCTCGTAATTGGCCACCAAGCAGTAGCGGCCTTCCGGCTCGACGTGGATATGGCAGGGCGCCAGGCCGTGGGTCGACTGCTGGTTCAGATAGCGGAGGCCGCCGGTGGCCGGATCAACGGCGAACGCGCTGACTGTGCCGTTGGGTCCCTTGTCGCCGCTGATCTCATTGACAGCGTACAGAAAGCGCCTGTCCGGACTCATGGTCAGGAACGACGGGTTGATCATGCTCTCGCTGGTCACCGTGGCCTCGTAGGTCAATTCCCCTGAACCCGGCTCCAGGCGATAGATGTAGATACCTTCCGCTTTGCCGTCCACGAACGACTCGCGGCGGGTGTAGGTGCCTATGTAGGTCCTGATGTCTTGAGTCTTTGTCAAGACTTTCCCTCTTTTGATGAACTGTTTGATATCACTGGGTGCCTGTCCGTCATCCTTTGGTCTGATCCAACGCTTGCTCCGCATCGATCGTTGCGAAAAGTTTCATGATCCGAGCGATCGCTCCGGTCCAACCCGTCTGGTGGCTGGCGCCAATGCCCGCGCCGTTATCACCGTGGAAGTACTCATAGAACAGAGGGTAATCACGCCAATAAGGATCTTGCTGGAACTTCTCCGTTCCGCCGAAGACGGGCCGACGGCCTTGCTCGTCGCGCAGAAAGATCGCCGTCAGGCGGTGGCCCAGATCTTCGGCCACTTCATAGAGATTCATCTGATTCCCGGACCCGCTCGGGCACTCAATGGTGAATGAATCGCCATAGTAGAGATAATATTGCAGCAACGCGCGGAGAATCAGCATATTAACCGGAATCCAGATGGGGCCGCGCCAGTTGGAATTGCCGCCGAACATGCCATCATGGGATTCGCCAGGGAGGTAGCTCACGCGAAACTCGCGATCGCCGACCCAGTAGCAGTAGGGGTGATCCTGGTGAATGCGGGAGACGGCGCGAATGCCAAAGGGACTCAGGAACTCGTTTTCGTCAAGCATGACCTGAAGAACACGACGGAGATTTGTTTCATTCAGCACCGATCCCAAGAGACGGTCTTTGTAACCGGGTTGCAATGGATCGTGGATGAATTGCATCACCTCCGCTCGTTCCTCTAGGAGGTCGCTAAACATGCCGACGACGGCCGGGTACTGGTTCATCAATTTCCGTTCGAACACGGTCACCGCGCAAAACGGCAGCAATCCGACCATGGAGCGGACCTTCAGGCGCTCGTTCCGCCCATCCGGCAACCGCAGTACGTCATAGAAGAAGCCGTCGTCTTCATCCCACATGCCGCTGGTCTCGCCCGGCCGGATCATTCCGGAGGCTATGAGGAGGAAGTGGCCAAAGAATCGCATTGTGAGATCGGTATAGGTTGGATTGGTCTTCGCCAACTCAGCGCCGATTTCGACCATGTTCTGGCAGAAGAGCATCATCCAGGCCGTGCCATCGGCCTGTTCCAGATGGCCACCGGTTGGCAGTGGCGACGACCGGTCAAAAACGCCGATATTGTCCAGACCAAGAAAGCCACCTTCAAAGGCGTTGTTACCGGAACGGTCCTTTTGGTTGACCCACCAAGTGAAGTTCAGCAGCAACTTGTGGTAGATGCCTTCCAGCCATTCGATATCTCCCTCGCCGCGTTGCCCCTTGTCCAGCAAGTAAGTATAGATCGTCGACCAGGCGTGGACCGGCGGATTGACATCGCTAAAGTTCCATTCATAGGCCGGGATCTGGCCGTTGGGGTGCAAGTAGCGCGGCTTGAGAAGGAGTTCTAGCTGCTCTTTGCCGAATTCCGGGTCGACCAACGTCAGCGCGGTGACGTGGAAAGCCAGGTCCCAGGCGGCAAACCACGGGTACTCCCATTTATCCGGCATCGAGACCACATCAGCGTTGATCATATGAGCCCAGTGTCCGTTGCGGATGGAGCGCTGATTTGCCCGGCGCGGCTGGATGCCATGCTCCTTGAGCCAGCGGGAGACATCATAATAGTAGATCTGCTTAGACCAGAGCATCCCGGCCAATGCCTGCCGCATGACTCCGGCCGCGTCGGCGTCCAGCGAGGCGGGAATGACATCGGCATAGAACACGTCGGCTTCCTTCAGCCGCGCCTGGAAAACGGTTCCAAACGACTGGCCGCATTGCTCACCGATGGCTTTCTTTAAATCTTTCGGCTGCTGGTCGCTGAGGCGCAGGCGAATCACGCGGGATTCGCCGGGGCCGAGCGTGAGCGGATAGTAGGCGGCCACTTTCGTTCCCGTCTTGTCGGGGTTGGCCGCATCCTTCCGGCCGTGCACGAGATAGTTGTGAAAGGCATCCTTCACGAAAGGCGAGGGATTGGACACGCTAAAAAGTCGCCCCACGTTGGTTTCATTTTCGGTGAAGAGCAGATCGTCCGCTCCCTGGGCATAGAAGTAGCGCTCGCCTAAGGCGCGATGAACGGCGGCCACGATGCCGCCACCCTTGTCCTGGGCGACTTGATAAAGCTCAGGACGGGCGACATCATCGCCCCATGACCAGTCGTTGCGAAACCAGAGAGTAGGCAGGAGATGAAGATCGGCCGCTTCCCGCCCGCGATTATGAATGGTGATCTGGATGAGGATATCCTCCGGTGAGGCCTTGGCGTATTCAACGAAGACGTCAAAGTAACGGTCTTCGTCAAAGATACCGGTGTCGAGCAGCTCGTATTCCGGCCGGTCGCGGCCTCGCTCGCGGTTGGTCCGGACCAGATCATCATAGGGGTACGCCACCTGGGGATACTTGTAGAGGTACTTCATGTATGAATGGGTCGGTGTCGAGTCCAGATAGAAGTAATATTCCTTGACATCCTCGCCGTGATTGCCCTCGCTATTGGCCAGGCCGAACAGCCGCTCCTTGAGGATCGGGTCTGCCCCGTTCCACAGCGCCAGGGCGAAGCAAAGGTGCTGATGATCGTCGGAAATGCCGGCCAGGCCATCTTCTCCCCAACGGTAGGCTCGCGACCGGGCTTGATCGTGGGTGAAATAGTCCCAGGCATCGCCATTCTCGCTGTAGTCTTCGCGTACTGTTCCCCACTGTCGCTCGCTTAGATAGGGTCCCCATTTCTTCCAGGGAGCTTGCTTTGTTCGCGCTTCTTCAAGACGTGATAGTTCTTTGTTCATTCATCATCTTCCATTTTTGTCGCACTTCGGCAGCCACAATCGCTCCGATGGGCGCATCATCAGATCGCTTCCCTCAAATTTTTCTATAGGAAGCAATACTATAGGTGAAAGAGCCAAGCAAGTGGTCAGTGAATGTTCTTCCAACGATCGGGCATTATTTAGCTATTGAGTCCACGATATCAGACCGCCGGTGTCGCCGTGTCAGTTCCTGCCATACCCGGAATACTCCGCCGGTTTTGGACGATCTGGCCCCACTTCATGATATCCAGCAAAACACCCAGAATGATCCACATCCAATCCCAGCCCACGATGCCGGCGGGGCTCCATACGAGCAGATACATGATGGTCGTATAGGGAGCAAGCAAAAAGCCGAGAAGAGGCCAGAGCCAATCACTGCCCCAAACCACGTCCCAACGTTCACTGAATATCCAGGCCAAAAGCAGCATCAACCGGGGGGCAAAGACAATAGCAAAAGATAATAAACATCCCAAAATCAACATGGTGCACGCTCCGTCGAAAATATCTTATTTCACACTGTTGTCGTAAACAGAGAAAATTTAACCTCACTCATCACCGTCAAAGCCCGTCTTGTCTGATAACAATCGCTCCACCGAAATAACTGCGTGTCCCGTATTGATCAAACTATCAATAACGCCTAGAAGTGCGGATTGATCTGCTATTTTGATCACAAAGATTGTTTCAGTCACATCGCCAGCTGAGTTAAAAACGATCAATTCATCGCCAGTTAAGTCGGACACCAGATGTTGACTCAATCGACCGATTACCCTGATCTGATAAATTCCAGGGACATCTTCAAAGGATCTGAGGTTTTCATTCATAATAGTGCATCCGGTTTCGACTTCGGCCCCGAAGAGTAGAAATGACGCGACTCAGGTGAGTTTAATTTCTAATAGGATACGCTATGGCGGCACGCGGTATGAGTACCAAAAAGGTACAGAAATGGTGCGTTTTGATTTTGAGATTGCGAGAGGAAAGGAGAAGGGGCCAGGTATGCGGCGTTGGGCTATTCGACGATACCCAGACCTTGGGCGGCCTCAACTGCCTGACGACGGCTCTGCACCCCAAACTTTTGATAAATATTGAGCGTGTGGCGTTTGACCGTGCCCGGGCTGATAAATAGCCGTTGAGCGATTTCCTTGTTGCTGTATCGCTCTGATAACAAAACGAGAATTTGATTCTCACGATCGGTAAGCGGTTCGATCATCTCCTCAACTGGATTGGAGTTCGTTAATGGAAAAGTGCCGAGGATTTGGGATATATAATGCTCGAATGCCGATATCTTTTTGCGAGAGAGCCGGTCTAACAACTCTTTCATTTGCGGTCCCAGATCTACAAACAGTCGAATGAAGCCACTTGGATTCGCCAGGGACAACGATTGTTCCAGCACTTCAAAGGCAGCTTCCTCGTCACCCCTGCGATCATGAGCCATCGCCTCTAAAGCAAGTACTTCGATAAGGTAATGGATGTTGTGACTGGCGGCCACATATTCATGCAGGTTCAACAGGTAGGCTGCCAATTGCTCAGCATTGGCCGGGTCATTGACAGCCAGTAACGCTTTCGGCACCGTCAATTGCGGATGATAAACCATAGGAAGAGGCGCCGACGTTAAAAATCGAATCGTCTGCAACGCCCATTGATCGACGTTGGTCAGTTTGCCTTG
>JAWOHK010000098.1:0-25969 GCA_046485205.1 Chloroflexota bacterium
AGCATGAATCCGCCGGATTGACGGAACAGGCCGTCACCTGTGTCCGGCGGCAATTGGAACTGGAAGCCTGGGATGAGAGCGCCCACCGGCGGTTGATGCGCTTGCTGGCCATGAGTGGCCGGCGCGACCTGGCCCTGGCGCAATATGAGATCGGCCGCCGGCGATTGCGCGACGAATTGGGCGTTGATCCGGCGCGCGAGACGGAAGCGCTCTACGAACAGATTCGCGATCAGTCCTTCGCTCCGAGCACCGGACCGCGCGAACCGGAGCCGCCCGCGCCGGGCCTGCCGCCCTTCAAGGGGTTGAGCTTTTTTGAAGAAAACGACGCCGACCGCTTCTTCGGTCGCGAGGAACTAACGGCGACTTTGGTGAGCCATGTGGTCGACTGCCTGAATGATCGGCCGGACGGCCCGCGGGTGCTGACCGTTATCGGCGCTTCCGGCAGCGGCAAGTCGTCGATCATCCGGGCCGGGCTTGTGCCCACTCTTCGCCTGTTGGATGTCCCGGCCACCGTCCACTCCGGCAAATACCGGCCGTTCCGTGACGCAATCACCATCATAACGCCAACCGCTTGCCCGTTGGATTCATTGGCGATCAACCTGACCGCCGGTGACGGCTCGGTGATGTCGACGGCAGCACTGATTGATGATCTGGCCCGCGAAACGCGCAGCCTACACCTGGCGGTGTCGAGGCTGATCGCCGGTCACCCGGTCTCCCGCCTGCTTCTGGTTGTGGATCAGTTCGAAGAGCTATTCAGCCTGTGCCGGGATGAGGCCGCCCGACGGGCGTTTATCGATAACTTGCTCTACGCGGCCGGAACGGATGGGCCGGTGATCGTCGTGATCGCCTTGCGGGCTGACTTCTACGCCCAGTGCGCGCCATATGAGAATCTGCGCCGGGCACTGACCGGGCGGCAGGTCTATATCGGCGCAATGGGTCCCGAGGAATTGCGCCGGGCTATTGAAGCCCCGGCCGCCGGCGACTGGGCCTTTGAGCCGGGGTTGGTCGATCTGCTCCTGCGCGAGGTCGGCGACGCCCCCGGCGCGTTGCCTTTGCTATCCCACGCCCTGCTGGAGACCTGGCGACGGCGTGAAGGTCGGATGATGACCTTGGTGGGGTACCAGGCGTCCGGCGGGGTGACTGGTGCCCTGGCGCGCACGGCCGAATCCGCTTATCGCCGGTTCTCGCCTCGCGAGCAGGCCATCGCCCGCAACATCTTCCTGCGCCTGACCGAACTGGATGAAAACGTTGACGAACACCTGCCGGAATTTTATACCCGGCGGCGCGCAGCGCTGGCCGAGCTGATCTTGCGGCCGGAAGACGCAACCCAGGTACAGGCGGTGCTCACCCGGCTGGCCGACGCCCGCTTGATCACCACCTCGCGGGAGACGGCCGAGGTCGCCCATGAAGCGCTGATCCGCGAATGGCCCCGTCTGGGCGACTGGTTGCACGAAAACCGCGAAGGACTGAGGCTGCATCACCAGGTGGCCCAGTCAGCCCAGGATTGGAATCGTTCCGCCCGCGACCCCAGTTTGCTCTACAGGGGGGCGCGGCTGGCCCAGGCCGGTGAATGGGTGGCCGGTCACGGGGAGGACCTCAACGAACTGGAACGAGCCTTCCTGGCCGCCGGCAGGGCAGAGGAGGAGGTCCACCAGCAACGCGAATTACGCGCGGCCCAGGAACTGGCTAAGGCCGAGCGCCGCCGGGCCGAAGCGGAAGCTCTGCGCGCCGAGGAACAGACCCAGGCGGCGGCCAAGCTGCGACAGCGGGCTATTTCTCTCAGTCTGGCGTTGGGCGCGCTGGCCGGTCTGCTCCTGCTGGCTGTCTGGTTGGGACAGACCGCTGGTCGCAACGCGCAAGCCCGGGAAGAACAGGCGCGACTGGCCACCTCGCGCGAACTGGCCGCGGCCGCGGTGAGCAGCCTCTCGGCCGACCCGGAGCGAAGTGTGCTGCTGGCCCTGGAAGCGCTGGAGACGGCCGACACGTTGGAGGCCCGCAACGCGCTTCACCAGTCGCTGCCTGAACTGCACGTCCAGCGCATCATCCCCGCCCACAATCAGTTAGGCGCGCCCGGCGTGGCCTTTAGCCCGGACGGCGCGCGCCTGGCCAGCATTGGACTGATTGACGCCGGCTACGTGCGCGTCTGGGATGTCGCCACGGGTGAGAAGTTGCTGGAATTGCAGGATGCGTCTGGTGACTTCGGCGTCAGTGTCGACTACAGTCATGACGGCCGGTTGCTGGCCAGCGCGTGGTGTTCACCAGAACCCAAGGTCGTCGTTTGGGATGCCGAGACCGGCGAGCGGCTGTTCAAGTGGCCGGGCAAAGTGCTGGGCGATGTCGACCGGCTTGACTTCAGCCCCAATGGGACGCTGCTGGCGGTGGCCAATCTCAATGGCGCGCCCACCATCTTTGACCTGACGACTGGAGCCATGGCCTACACTTTGCGCGGCCACGCGACCGTTACCGAGGCAATCGCCTTCAGCCCGGACGGTAGCCAACTTGCAACTGGGGATAACGATGGTATGGTCAAAATTTGGGACGCGGTAACGCAAGAGGTCCTGGCCACCTTCAGCCACGGCGGCAAGATCCACGCTGTAGCCTTCAGCCCGGAAGGCCAGCGCCTGGCTACGGCCGGCGAGGATGGCAAACTGACCGTCTGGGACATTCCCGGTGAGCGTACCCTCCTGAGCTTGCCCACTCGTTCCGGGCTTTACGATGTCGAGTTCATGCCGGATGGGGAGCGCGTGGTCGGCACCCACCAGGAAGGGGCAGCGACCGTATGGGATGCGGCATCCGGCCAGCTGCTCTTGAATCTGGTCGGGCACGGCAGCACCGTCATCAGCGTGTCCGCCGCGCCGGACAACCGCACCATCGCCACCGGCGGCTATGATGGTACGGTGCGCATCTGGGACACAAGTCCCGGGCGGGAGATTCTGTCGGTAACCCCGCACAGTGGATGGGCGTTGAACAGCGTGGCTTATCGCCCCCATAGCCAGCAATTGCTGACGGTTAGCAGGGGTGGGTCGGCCGCCCTGTGGGAGACCACTACCGGCGTTTTTCTCCAGAAGCTGGTTGTGAATGACCCGGTCAGCCTGGATAGCGTCGCTTTCAATCCCGGCGGCGACCTCGCGGCAATTGGTGACTCGAACGGAAAAATTCGGCTTGTCGACATGGCGACTGGCGAAACCATCCAGACGATAAATGCCCATAGCAGTGTGGTCATGGATGTGGCCTTTAGCCCGAATGGCACGCGACTGGCCAGTGCCAGTTGGGATAATACCAGTAAGGTATGGGATGTCGCCAGCGGCCAGCCGATCAGCACGCTCGCTGCTCCCTGTTGGTCCATGAGCGTAGCCTGGAGCCCCGATGGGGGACATGTGTTCTCCAGTTGCGGCATCAGCGCCCTACCGGAGGGAGCGGACGCGGAGCCGGTCGGCGCCTACGAAGGGGATGCAACCACCGGGCAGATCGTGCGCGGTTTTCCGAATGATGGCGTAGAAATATACGGGCTGGCCCTAAGCCCGGATGGTCGCACCGTAGCCCTCGGCTTTGCCAACGGCGATGTTACCCTCTGGGACGTGGCCGGCGGCGAGAAAATCCATCACCTGAGCGGTCACGCCGGTATCGCCTATGGCATGGCATTTAGCCCGGACGGTCGCTACCTGGCAACCTCCGCCTTCGATCAGCTGGCCAAGCTATGGGATGTAGAGAACGGCCAAGAAATGGCAACTTTCTACGGCAACAGGAGCAACATCTTTGAAGTCGCTTTCAACCCCGACGGCACACGCCTGGTCACCGCCGGCGGGGACGGGACGTTCCGAATGTTCACAACGGACATGGCCGAACTGGTTGAACTGGCACGGTTGCGAATCACAAGATCACTGACGGATGAGGAATGCCGGAAGTATTTGCACCTGGACGCTTGCCCGGTAAATTGATCATCATTGGACGAGTGAGCAGCGCTTTTACTGAATGAGGCGCGCTAAAATCTCTTCCATTTCGGCGATCTCGCGCTCCTGGGTCTCGACGATCTCTTCGCATAACTGCAGGATTTGGCCGTCGGTGAGGTTAGCTTCCTCGCACATCAGGTCGCGCTGGAATGGTCGGGGCTCATGGAGCGCTTTGCCATAGGTGCGGAGAAAGTCGAGTGACGAGGCCGCAATGGGTGGGTTGGCCGGGTGATTCGACCGTGGACGGGGCGGAGCAGGTCTCGGGTGTGGTAATTGTGCGATGGATCGCGCCAATCAGCCGCCCTTGATACCAAACACCGCCGCCGGAATTGCCTTTCTCAATTACCTCGCCGTTCAAGTTACGAATTCGGAAGCATGGAATCCCCTGAAAATCGAGCTGGCTCTCGACGATAGCCGGAATGATCACCGCACCGTCTGTCTGTTTCGGCCGGTATACGACCTGGACAAGGCTGCCGGGTTGGATTGTTTTCGCATTTACAAAGGCAGCGCCACCGGAGATTTTCGCCGGCGCATCGAAGATAACCACGCCATTATTGCGGTAACGGATGCGTTCGTGAAATTCCTTGATGCCCAGAACGATTTGCGTGCCTGAACTCTCGGTGATGGTTACTGTGGCCACCGGCGCGTCGAGCTGCGCATAGTGGTCGTGGGTGATGATGTATTGATGATGACCATTGTTCACGATCGTTCCCAACCCGCCACTGATCAGATACAGGGGCTTTTGGCGGCTGTTTGCCTCCAGGTAGATCGGATTGCCATCAGCGTCAAGGGCAGACGCCTGGATGCGAATGGTGACTGTGGCTTGGAAGATATCCTCATCAGAAGCATCATTCAGCGCGGCCGCCGGCGGGGCTGGTAGGAGCGAATAGACGCAACCGGGTTGAAGAAGCAATATCCCCAACTGGATCGATAAAAAGAAAATCAGGCCTACTTTCATCGCCGTCCCTCCATGCCGGATCGGAGTGCAGGGGAAGGAATGATCACTAGTCGATTATTCAGCTATCCTGATAAAGACTGAGGCCGGACCGGGTGTTTTCGACCAGGCCCGGCCCCAGCTCCCAATTAGCTCCCCCTTACTACTTGTCCTGGAGGGCCCAGTACTGTTCGGTATAGTAAGACCATTCCGGTTGGGCAAAGGAGTTGTTCTCCGCCATTCGCCAATACCGCTCGGTGTAATAGGCGTCATGGGCGTTAATGCCATAAACGCCGGCGGCCATCGGCGCGATAAGCGATTGCTCAGGCGCAGCCATCTGCCAGTAGCGCTCCGTGTAGTAGGCTCCCTGAGGCCCATAGACGGCGGTGCTGGTTTCGATCGCGACTGCCGTCCGGGCCGCAGCCATGTCCCAGTATTGCTGCGTGTAGAAGGCGGTGCCGGACGTTGCCGGAAACGCGATGGGGGATGTTTCAGCCATCGCCCAGTACTGGTCGGTGTAGGTGGCCCATTCCCTGATCAGGTCCAGGCCGCTGCCCGGTACGGCAACCGGCAGGGACTTGTACCACGCATACCACTCCGGGGTAAAGCGCTGGGCTTCTTCGATGGGCGAGATGGCCAGGCTGATCGACGGTACGATGACGACGGCTGCTTCGGCCGGCTGGGCGGCCTGGGAAGTGACGCCGTTTTGCGGGTTGTCCCAGCGGATGACGGCATACACGACGATAGCGGCGAACACCAGCGTGGCGATCAGGGCCACGACCACGACGCTGTTTGGTCGTCTAGTCGTTGTGCCGGTCGAGGGCGCGTCCTCGGCGGCCGGATGCTTGACGGATGTTGGGGTTGCCATTTCACACACTCCTTCGGGATCGATCTGACGGATCCCTGTATAGATGATTCAGCGGAGTTCAACAATATTCTCACCGGAATGCCTGCCGGGGCGGGGCCTCTTCCGGCTTGGCTGCAGGCTTGCGTCGCGACAGCAACCGGGACAGCCAGGCAAACGGGTTGCCTGCGCGTCGCGGTGGCGGATTCTGTTGGTATTGATCGGCCAGCGCTTGAGCTTCAGCCTTCTTTCGGGCGATATGTTGTTCCATTGTTAGCCAATCTGACATGATATATTCTCTTTCGCCACATTTCATCCGCTATGGTTTATCAAAGAATCAACTTGTTATTAGTATGCCCGACGACCGCCACGAACACGCCATGAGATCGCAATCGAATCGCAAGGGTTGATATCCATTGTGAAATCCTTTACAATGTAGTCAGTTAACCGGTATTCGGTTAGCAGTTTTGAGGCACGTGTCAGCGCCGCAACAAATCGGCACTGGGGGCACAATGGCGCGTCTCATCCTCTCCTTCCTCGGGCCGTTCCAGGTAATAGTGGACGGCCGGCCGGCCACGCTTTTTGACTCCAATAAAATCCGGGCCTTGCTGGCCTATCTGGCCGTCGAATCCGACCGGCTCCACACCCGCGAATCACTGGCCGGGCTGTTGTGGCCTGACTATCCCAGCCGGTCGGCGCTCAACACCTTGCGCTCGGCCCTGGCCAACTTGCGCGGGGCGATTGGCGATCGCACGGCCGATCCGCCTTTCTTGCTCATCACGCGTGAATCCGTGTGGTTCAATCCGGCCAGCGACCATCATCTGGATGTGGCCGAGTTGCGCACCGCCGCCGGCCTGATGTTCGGGGAATGGGAGCGCATCGCCGCCTCCATCCGGGGGGATTTCCTGGAGGGATTTTCGATCCCGGACAGCGCGCCGTTTGAGGAATGGTTGCGGGCGCGTCGTGAAGATTATCGCCGCCAGACAGCGGACCTCTACGGTCGCCTGGCGACGTGGCGGGAAACGGATGGCGATCATGACCAGGCCATGCTATATGCCCGGCGGCAGCTGGAGCTGGAAGCCTGGGATGAGGATGCCCATCGGCGGCTGATGCGCCTGCTGGCGCTGGCCGGCCACCGGGACCAGGCACTGGCCCAGTACGAGACCTGCCGGCGGGTTCTCAACGCCGAATTCGGCGTCGAACCGGGCCGCGAAACCAGGACTTTAGTCGGGCAGATTCGTGATGAGATGCTCGACCAGCCGGCCCAAGGAGCCGGGGCCGCGATCGGCGCGCCGGTGTCTCCCGCTCCCGGCGAGCCGCCGTACAAGGGCTTGAGCTATTTTGACGAGAACGACGCCGGGATCTTCTTCGGCCGCGAGGCGCTGACCGCTAAACTCGTCGCCGGTGTGCGCGATTGCCTGTCGTTGGGTGGTGATCGAACCCGCGTCCTGGCCGTCGTCGGCGCGTCGGGCAGTGGTAAGTCCTCCATCCTGCGCGCGGGGCTCATGCCGGCGATGTCGGAGCTAACCGGCCCCGGTCCGGGCGAGCAGCGAGTCTTTCGCGATTCAATCATCCTCATGACACCGGGTGCTTCCCCGCTACTATCGCTGGCCGCCAACCTCACGCGACCGGCCGGTTCGGTTCAGCCGCTGGCCAAGCTGGTCGATGACCTGGAGGCTGAACCTCGAACCCTTCACCTGGCGGCCTCGCGAATCGCCGGACGGGCCGAATCGAGTTCGCGTGTGTTGCTGGTCATCGATCAGTTCGAGGAACTGTTCACCCTGTGCCGCGACGAAGGCCACCGGCGAGCCTTTATCGATAACCTGCTCTACGCGGCCGCTATTCCCGGACCGGTTATCGTCGTTCTGGCCTTGCGGGCGGACTTCTATCCCCACTGCGCCCCGTTTGATAACCTGCGCCAGGCGCTGGCGGAACGGCAGGTCTATATCGGCGCGATGAGCCCGGAAGAGCTTTGCCGGGCGATTGAGGAACCGGCCCGGGCCGGCAACTGGTCTATTGAGCCTGGTCTGGCCGAATTGCTGGTGCATGAGGTGAGCGACGCGCCGGGTGCTCTGCCGCTTCTCTCCCATGCTCTGTTGGCGACCTGGCAGCGGCGCGAGGGACGGTTGCTTACCCTGGCCGGCTACCAGGCGGCCGGGGGTGTGGCCGGGGCGCTGGCCCAAACGGCCGAGGCGAACTTTACTCGCCTCTCCCTCCAGGAACAGGCGATGGCCCGCCTCATCTTCATGCGCCTGATCGAGGTTGTGGATGAGGGCGAAGATGGACGGCCGACTTTTTATACGCGCCGACGCGCTAAATTAACTGAACTCGCGTTACGCCCTGAAGAGCAGAAGCTGGTACACGATATCCTGACGCGCCTGGCCGATTCCCGGCTGCTGACGATCGGGCAGCATTCTGTCGAAGTAGCCCACGAGGCGCTTATTCATGAATGGCCGCGGCTGCTCAACTGGTTGAACGAAAACAGGGATGCCCTGCGGTTGCATCGCCGGGTGACCGCATCTGCCCAGGAGTGGGAACGATCGACCTACGATGAAGGCCTGCTATACCGCGGCGGCCAGCTGGCCATGGCTCGCGATTGGGCGGCGGCCCATTCCCATGAACTCAATGACCTGGAACGGCGCTTTGTTGAAGCCGGCGGGCAGGCTGAAGAGAACCGGCAGCGACGACAATTGGAAAATGCCCGCCACCTGGTCATGATCGAACAGCAACGGGCGACCGAGCAGGGCCGCGCCGCGGCCGGACTGCGCAGGCGATCCGCGCTCCTGGTCGCGGCCCTGGTAGCGCTGACCCTGTTATCCGTTTTGTCCTTTGGTTTCGCGCATACCTCCCGGCGCAATGCCCGGCTGGCGGCTTTGAACGAGGCCGCCGCCCGGGCCAGCGCCGGCGAGGCCGCCGCCCACGAAGCCGAGGCCATCGCCAACGCCGAAGTGGCCACTTCGCGCATGCTGGCCCTGTCAGCCGCCAATGTGGTGGATACCGACCCTGAATTGAGCCTGTTACTGGCGCTTGAAGCGCTGGAGACGGCCGGGACGAAGGAGGCTGGTGAGGCGCTCCATCTGGGACTACAGGCCTCGCGATTGCGCCGGTCATTTGAGACCGGGGCCACCGGCGGCCGGCTGGTGCTGATGGAATTGAGTCCGGACGGAACGCAGTTGGCCACGGCCGGCGCGGAAACAGCCACGATCTGGGACGCTGCCACAGGCGAACTCCGGCAACAGTTGCCGCTGGCCGAACACACGCCGATGCACTTCGACCTCGATTTCAATGACAGCGGCAGCGAACTGGCCCTGGTCTCGATCGACGATAGTCAGGATGAGATTTTCCTGCAGACCTGGGATGTGGCGGCCGGCGGGCTGCCGGTTACGCGAGTCATCCTGACCGAAATTGACCAGACCTCGGACATTGCCTTGAGCCCGGACTGGTCGCTTCTGGCCGTCAGCGGTGAAGCCGGCCATACGGATCTTATCGATACGGCCACCGGCCGGCCGGTTGTCGAATTGGATGCTCAAGACATGCGCCTGTCCGATCTGGAGTTCAGCCCTACCGGCCGCCGGCTGGCCACGGCCAGCCCCGACGGGCAGGTGATGATATGGGATACATTGGCATCGGTCGCCTCCGGAACCGGCCAGGAGTTGGGCGCACTGGACAATCGATCCCGCCTGGTTCGGACCGGGAACCTCAACAAGATCGCTTTCATCGACGAGACTGCCCTGGTCCTCGGTTATCTGGGTGAGGTCGAGGTCTGGGATCTCGACGGCCAGGCCGGTCCGCGGTATAGCCTGGCCGGGAACACCAAACTGACCAAAAACTTTGCCGTCAGCGATGATCGAACACGGCTGGCGACCACGGCGCAGGATGGCATCACCCGGATCTGGGATCTGGCCACCGGCGAGTATCTTCTGTCGCTGGCCCGGCACCAATCACCGGTTGATGGCGCGGCGTTTACCCCTGACGGCCGGGAATTGCTGACCGTTGATCGGGATGGCCTGGTCCGGGCCTGGGATGCCCGTTCGCTACTCATGGGTGAACAGGGCGCTTTCGCGGTCGATATCGGGGTGTTCGATGTCGAACTCAGCCCCGATGAAAAGCAACTGGCCCTGGGCAACGTCGCCGGTCCGGCCAGCATCTGGGACACTGCTACCGGCCAACGGCTCTATACATTACCCAGCGGCGAGGGGCCGGTCTATCGGGTCGCCTACAGCCCGGACGGCCGCCACTTGGCGACGGTTGGACAGGAAAACCAGATCCGAATCTGGGACGCGGTCACCGGCGCGGAAGTGCTGTCCTTTTCCGGGCACGGTGGCGGCGCGGCCGGCGGCCTGTTCGCCGGAACGCTCGACGTAGCCTACAGTCCGGATGGCACGCGATTGGCGACGGCCGGCGCGGACGGGCTGGCGATCATCTGGGACCCCGTCACCGGCCGGCAATTCATGACCCTGGCCGGCCACACCGGCAGTATCCAGACTCTGGTTTATAGTCCCGACGGCCGTTATATCGCCACATCCACCGATCAGAACGACACCACGATCAAGGTCTGGGACGCCGCAACCGGCACGGAAATCTACACCCTGGCCGGCCACCCGGTACACGTGTGGGGCCTGGCTTTCAGCCCTGATAGCCGCTATCTCGTGTCCGGCGGGACGCGCGGAGTCCTCAAAGCCTGGGATATGGCCACCGGCGAGGAGATCTATACTGTTTATGACCAATCCGACGAAATCGGTGGCATCGCTTTCACGCCGGACGGGCAATTCTATCTGACAACCGGCAGCGTGCCGCTGCGCCTCCGCCGGACAAATGACGGGGAGGAGGTCATGACCATCGCCGGGCCGACGATCTGGTCGTTGGACGTCAGCCATGACGGGAGCCTGATCTATGCCGCCGATGTCGACGGTATGGTGCGCATCTTTAATCTTAATATGGAAGATGCCATCGCTCTGGCTTATGAGCGACTTGACCGCTGGTGGCGGCCGGACGAATGCTTGCGCTATCTCCACACCGAGGACTGCCCGCCGGCTCCGGCGGCGATCCCGGCGGATGGCTAGACCTGCCAACTTCCTCGTTTTCTGCTATCCTTACACCGGACTTGAAAACTCGGTTTCTCCGAGAAACCGAGTTTTTGTGGTAATGAGTATATGACCGTACGTGTTCGATTCGCACCCAGCCCCACAGGCTACCTCCATATCGGCGGGGCGCGCACTGCGCTCTATAACTGGATGTTCGCCCGCCAGCACAGCGGGCGGTTCATCCTGCGAATCGAAGACACCGACCAGAAGCGCTATATCCCCGGCGCGATCGACAAGCTCATCGCCGACCTGCGCTGGCTGGGACTCGACTGGGACGAAGGCCCCGATATCGGCGGCCCTTATGGGCCCTACATCCAGTCCCAGCGAGCCGACCTCTACCGCGAGTGGGCCGGCTGGCTGCTGGAACACGGCCACGCCTACAAGTGCTTCTGCACGGCCGAAGAATTGAAGGCGCGCCGGGCGGCGGCCGAGGCAGCCGGCGGCGACCAGGGCTATGACCGCCGCTGCCGCACTCTGATGGCCGAGGAGATCGCCGCGCGCGAGGCGAACGGCCTGGTTTACGCCGTTCGCTTCAAAGCACCGCTGGAGGGCGAAACGGTCATTCACGACGCGATTCGCGGTGAGATCGTCGTGCCCAACAGCCAGATCGCCGACGCCGTCCTGCTGAAGTCCGACGGCCTGCCGACCTATCACCTGGCCAACGTCGTCGACGACCACTTCATGCAGATCAGCCACATCCTGCGCGCCGACGAGTGGATCAGCAGCGCGCCCCTGCACATCAACCTTTACGCCGCCTTCGGCTGGGAGAAACCGGCCTACGCCCACTTGCCGCTGGTGTTGAATCCCAGCGGCAAAGGCAAGCTGAGCAAGCGCACGCAGGCTTTCGACGACCACGGCCGCGAGGTGCTGGTCAAGGTTGAAGAGTTCCGCGAGGCCGGCTACCTGCCCCCGGCGCTCAATAATTTCCTGGCCAACGTGGGCTGGTCGTTCGGCGATGACCGCGAGATTTTTCCCATCGAGGAGGCCATTCCGCGCTTCGAGCTGGCGGACATCAACCCCGCGCCGACGCGGCTGCCGTATGACAAGCTCGACTGGTTGACCGGGCAGTGGATTCAGGAGATGGATCCCCTGGCATTAGCACAGGCAACCAGACCGTTTTTGGAAGCGCGCGGCCACGAGGTCAGCCCGGAGGCACTGCTGGCGGTCATGCCGGCCATGCGCATCCGGATGAAAAAACTGACCGACGCCGAGCCGTTCTTACAATTCTTGTGGGATGAGAATCGCGTGGCCTCGCTGGCGGCCGACCGGCTCACGCATTCCAAATTACCGGCCGATGCTGCCGCGCGAGGCTTGCAAAAGGCACACGATTTTCTGGCCTCGATCCAGCCATTTGATTATGAAACTATCAGTGCCGGGTTAACAACCATCGGTGAAGGCGTGACAGTCAATGGCAAGGCCGGGCCATTTCTGGGCGTCATGCGCTTGGCCGTCACGGGGCAGGATGTCTCGCCGCCGTTGTTCGAATCCATCCTGGCCCTCGGCCGCGAACGTACCTTGGCCCGCCTTGACCAAGCCATCACCCTTTTAGATAAAGGATAAGAAAAATCACCCGCAGATTTCGCAGATTTGGCCGATTTAGGGAAATTAGTGAGAGAACTGGCGAATGTGCACGAATTGCGGTTGATTTCATAATAAAAATGACTGAGATAACACTACCGACCTCAAACTTTATCCGAACGATCATCGATGAGGATAACGCCACCGGCAAATACGACGGCCGTGTCTACACCCGATTTCCACCTGAGCCCAACGGCTATCTCCACATCGGCCACGCCAAGTCGATCAACTTGAATTACGGACTGGCTCGCGACTACGGCGGGTTGTTCAACCTGCGCTTCGACGATACCAACCCGGAGAAAGAAGAGCAGGAATACATCGACGCGATCATAGAGGATGTCCGCTGGCTGGGCGCGGACTGGGACGGCCGCCTGTTTCACGCCTCGGACTACTTCGAGCAGCTTTACCTATGGGCGGAACAGCTCATTATGGAGGGCAAGGCCTATGTCGATGAACTGAGCGCCGAGGAGATTCGCGAACATCGCGGCACGTTGACTAAGCCGGGGCATAACAGTCCCTATCGCGATCGTTCGATCGAGGAAAACCTCGATCTTTTCCGTCGCATGCGCGCCGGGGAATTTCCTGAAGGCGCGCGGGTATTGCGGGCCAAAATCGATATGGCTTCACCTTTCATGGTCCTGCGCGATCCGGTGATGTACCGCATTCTTTTCGTCGAGCACCCACGTACCGGAAGGAATTGGTGTATATATCCCACCTATGACTGGGCCCACGGCCAGTCCGACTCCATCGAAGGCATCACCCATTCCATCTGCACCCTGGAGTTCGAGAACAACCGGCGCCTTTACGACTGGTTCCAGGAAGCGTTAGGCATCCGGCGCTCGCAACAGATCGAATTTGCCCGGCTGTTCCTGACCTATACCGTCATGAGTAAGCGCAAGCTTATCCGGCTGGTGAAAGAAGGCCATGTGAAGGGCTGGGATGATCCCCGTATGTGGACCATCCGCGGGCTGCGACGGCGCGGCTACACTCCGCAGGCGATTCGCCGGTTCACGGAAATGATCGGCGTATCCAAGGCTAATGCAGTCGTGGATTACCAGGTGCTTGAATACGCCGTGCGTGAAGAAATGAATGCGACTGCTCCGCGCGTGATGGCTGTCCTCGATCCGATTAAAGTTGTGATCGAAAACTACCCCGAAGGCCAGGTGGAAGAATTCGATATCCGCTCTTACCCGCAAGACAAATCGCGGACCGAGACGCGCACCGTTCCTTTTTCACGCGAGCTGTTTATCGAGCGCGATGATTTCATGGAAAATCCGGTAAAAGGCTTTTTCCGCCTGGCCCCGGAGGTCGAAGTACGGTTGATGGGCGCTTACTACATCGCTTGCACAAAGGTTGTGAAAGACGACGAGGGCCATATCGTGGAATTGCGCGCCGTTTATGATCCGGCTACGAGAGGGGGACAGTCACCGGACGGTCGCAAGGTCAAGGGGACCATCCACTGGGTGTCGGCCGAGCATGCGATCGAGGCTGAGGTTCGATTGTATGACTTGTTGTTCACCCGCCCGGACCCGGAAGAAGGGACGGACGACTTCATCGACAACCTGAACCCGGAATCTCTGAAGATCATCACCGGCTTTGTCGAGCCAAGTCTGGCCAATGCCCAACCGGGGGATCGGTTCCAGTTCGTCCGCGACGGCTATTTCGTGGTTGACCCCGATTCGCAACCAGGCCACCTGGTCTTCAACCGGACGGTGACGCTCAAGGAGGGCTGGACTAACCAGAAGAAGGCATAACCCTCGTGGCGGGTGAGGACAACAGAAGTAGAAGGTTTGGGTCATCATGAGAGGGTGGAGACCATCACAACTGAGGCGGTGAACGATCCCGAACTATCCATTCGGCGTATAAATCTCCTGGGCGGCGTGCAGGTTGAAGGAGTGCCGATCACCGGAGAGAAAGCGGCCGGCCTGGTTGCCTATCTGGCGCTCAATATCCAATCAAGGCACCCGCGGGAGGTCCTGATCGATCTGTTGTGGCCCGATTTTTCTCCTGATCGGGGACGGCGAGCCTTGTCGGATATTCTCTATCGCCTGCGCAAATCCCTGGGAGCAGACTATTTGATCGCCGACGCCGGCCGGGTAGGCCTCAATCCGGTAACTGTGTGGACGGATGTCGGTGAATTCCTGAAACTGGCAAACTCGGCCGATATGACCGACCGCCGGAAGGCTATCCAACTTTACACCGGCCCATTAGCCCCGGAAGTCTACATGGATTGGCTCCTGTCCCGGCGGGTGATGATCCACGATCGTTACCTGAGCACACTCGAGCAGTTAGCCGAATACCTGGAATCCCAGGGACAAGCAGACGAAGCGCTTTTCTACTTTCAACAGTTAGCGGAAGCCAATCCGTTGCGCGAGGAGGCGCAACGCGGTGTCATGCGGAACCTGGCCCGAACCGGCCGGTTTGCTGAGGCTCTGGCTGCCTATTCTCGTTTAGCGATCTTGTTCCACAACGAACTTAACGTCGCCCCGGCAGAGGATACGCAAATTCTGGCCGAAGAGATTCGAACCGAATTGAGCGGGCAGCAGAACCGTTCGCCGGTCTTGACCCGGCCGCCGTGTGTGGGCCGGACGAAAGAGCGGGCGTTGGCGTTAGCGATGGTTGAATCCGCCATCAATGGCACTGCGGCCTTGCTGGCCATTGAGGGGCTGGCCGGGATCGGCAAGAGCCGCCTTTGGGAGGAAATCGCCGCCGGCGCGCGCTGGCGGGGAGCGACCGTTATCGTCGCGAGAGCCCGCGAGCACCCGACCGTCGCGCCGCTCGAACCCTTGAGCGAAATACTGGCTCAAGCGCTGCAAGGTCCCCGCCGAGCCCAGGTCGAACTCTTGTTACCGTCGGAGATCCTGGCGGCTGTGGCTGACCTCTATCCGCCCTGGCGCGATCGCCCCCCATTGCCGGAATTACCACCGGCCCAGGCGCGCCACCGACTGGAAATCGGTCTGGCCGAGATTTTTCGAACCTTGACGGAACTGGCTCCGCATGTGATCGTCTTCGATGATCTTCATTGGGCCGCGCCGGCGCTCTGGGATGCAATTGCCGCTCTCTTAAAGGGGCCAGCGCATCAACGGTTGTTGATCGGCCTGGCCTATCGCCGGCCTGACATGGAGACCAACGAGGGCTGGCCTTTGTTGCAGCAATGGGAACGCGACGGACTGCTGGCCATAGCCACCTTAGCGCCTTTGTCAACGGCTGAGATAGCGGCGGCGTTGCCGGTGGAATACCGGGCTAACGCCGATACCGTTGTCGCGGCCAGTGGGGGAAATCCCTTTTATTTGACCCAGGCCCTCATTGCTCTCCAGGAAGGTACGCCACTCTTGATCGCGGAAGGGATTGTCCGCCATCGCCTGCAGGCACTGCCGGCGGCCGATCGGGATGCATTGGAGACAGCATCTACGTTGGGAATGCAGGTTCGGCTGGGACTCTGGGTGGCATTAACCGATCTGGCTCCTGTTTCACTCATTGCCGTTGCCGGTCGGCTGGTGGAGCACTATTTTCTGGAACCGGTCGAAGAGGGATACGCCTTTCCTCATGATCTGGTTCAGGCCGGTATCTATGAACAAATTGAGCCTGAGCGCCGGCGCGAGCTGCATGCCCGGGTTGCTCAAGCCTGGCGAGAGAGTGAGCCGGACAATCTTCACGCGCTGGCATTTCATTTTGACCGGGCCGGACATGCACAAGAGGCAGCGACTTATTATCGCGCGGCGGGAATCCGCAATCTTCAGGC
The DNA here is from genome assembly GCA_046485205.1 of Chloroflexota bacterium. Lineage (GTDB taxonomy): Bacteria > Chloroflexota > Anaerolineae > Promineifilales > Promineifilaceae > Promineifilum. The sequence goes on from JAWOHK010000098.1 coordinate 16,133, forward strand.
TTATGCCTTTGCCGAAGCGTTAACCGCATTTGAGCGCGCGCTTCAGCTCTGGCCGGCCGCTCCGGAACCTGAGCGCATTTTGACACTGTTCGATGTGGCCCAAGTTGGCGACAGCATTGGGGATCGAGTGCGCCAACGCTCAGCTTTGGAAGAGGCGTTGCAACATGCCCGGCAATTGGAAAATGACGCATTTATGTTGCGGGCATTGATTGGTTTGGGTCGCCTGGCGGCCGTCACCGGCGAAGTTGATTTAGCCGCCCGGCATCTCAAGAGTGCTGTCAAACTGGCTCAACAGGTGCCGGACGGCAACCTGGGTTTTGAAGCCCATTTTTATACCGGCGACCTCGAGGCGCGGCGCGGTCAACTCGACTCATCGGGGACTCAGTTTGAACTGGCTCTGGACAGTGCCCGAATCCAGAATAATCCGCTCAATGAAGCCCGTGCCTTGCGTGGCTTGAGTATCGTGGCCCGATTGAGCGGCGATCTGGTTAAGGCTATGCGCTTGATTGACCAGGCATTGGCCATGCAACTGGCGAACGGCGATTTGTTTGGGGCTTCCGTCACCCAGACCAATCAGCTGGCGGCTTATTACGACATGGGTGCCTGGGATTGGGTTATTGCTCTCGCTGATGAAGCGCTTGATTTGAAACTGCGCCTGGGCGATCAGCATGGTGCGGCCATTTTGAATCATATGAAGGGCTTGGCTGCTTACTCGCTTGGTGATCTGCCCCAAGCCCGGGAATCACTGGCGACCGGATTACAGGGCTTCGAGACGGTGCAGGATCGCCGCACGGCTGGATTGGCGCATAATGTAATGGGTTTGGTAGCCGAAGCGGCGGGTGATTTGCCCCGTGCGGAACGCGAGTATGTCGCGGCCCTGTCTTCGGCCGAGGCAGTCGGCGCGGCAACCGAGGCCGCCTACGCACATCACGACCTGGGAGCGCTGCTGGTGAGCGTGAACCGGCTGGAAGAAGCAATACCCCACCTGGAAAAGGCCCGCGACACCTGGCAGAATCTGAACAACAATTTTCTCCGTCTCAAAAGTGAGGCTTACCTTGGTCTGGCCCTCATGGCCGCTGATCGCCAGCGAGCGGCGGTGTTGGCCAATGCCGGTTGGGCCGCCTTCCAAGGAGGTATCCCTTCCGGTGAAATGCCTCAGGCATGGCTTTGGGGCCTCTATCGTCTGCTGGTTGATCTTGAACGACCTCAGGAAGCCGCAGCAATAATAGAAGCGGCTTATGCCGAATTGCAACGGCAGGCTGTCGCGATTCAGGATCTCCTCCAGCGGCGGCATTTCTTTCAGCGTGTTTCACTCAATCGCGAGATCGTAATTGCTTTTGACAAGTTGAGGAACACCACGCGTCAAATCACCCTGCATATCGCCCGCGCTGATGTGCCTATCGGCCGGCGTCTGACCCCGGCCGATTTTATGCCGATAACCTGGACCATTCTCGCCCCTGACGACGAATTGATCGCGGATCCGGCCGAACGCCGCCAGAACAGCCTGCGGCGGCTGCTGGATGAGGCGGTCGCCCAGGGTGTGGCGCCCACCGATGATGATCTGGCCGCCGCCCTGGGTGTCAGTCGCCGAACCATTGTGCGCGATATGCAAACCCTGGCGCAATCAGGACAGCGGATCCCTACCCGAAAGCGTAAATAATCCCCGTTCTAAACTTTTCAATCGATCACCTCTGTCACAATGGTTAGCTCCTCGCTCGAATGCGACGAGAGCGGTCTGATATCCATCCTTTATCCTATGGCCGTATTGGTGCGCGCCGCACCTTTTTTGGGCGTATGAGATTGCTGGTTAGATAGGGAGTTGGAGGCACAAGAATCATGAAAAAGGTAAGAATTATAATCATTTCAGGTTTTGCGATGCTGGCTTTTTTGGTCTTGGCCTATTCCGGCTTTGCTCAAGATGAGCCTGTGAATGGTAAGCAGGTGGAGATCAGTAAACTTCTCGTTAAGGCTCAAGAAGCCGGCAGCGTGCCGGTGATCATCGGGTTTGTTCAACCGGGATTTGATCCCGCTAATATCGGCGTCGATTCGCCGGCCGGCCGGAGACAGTCAGGAGATATTACCCGCACGCAGGATCAGATCCTGGAGCGGTTGGCCGGCCTTTCAGCCAGCCAGGTGACCCGTTTTGAATACATTCCCTTCATGGCTCTGCGCGTCGACCAAGCGGCATTGCAAGCCTTGCAAGACGATCCCCTCATCACCAGCATTGTTGAAGACCTAGACATGGCTCCCCACCTTGCGCGCAGTTTGCGAATCACGCGAGCCGAAGGCGCGCACTCGCTCAACTATCGCGGCGCGGGCACGTCCATCGCCGTTCTGGACACTGGCTTCGACAAGAGCCATCCCGATCTGGCCGGCAAGATCGTGGCTGAAGCTTGTTATTCCACTACGGATCTGACTGGAGGGCGCTTCTCGGCCTGTCCCAATGGCCAAAATAGCCAGATCGGAAACGGCTCGGCGGCCGCGGTCAGTCGTTTAATCACGGGTTTTGATCACGGCACGCATGTTGCTGCGATTTCCGTCGGAGTAGCGCCGGCGGCGAAGATCGTGGCCATCCAGGTGTTTGGTCGGATCTATGAGACGGCGGCCAAGGAATGCACGTCTGGTGGCTTAAGAAGCCCCTGCATGTTAAGCAGAACATCCGACTATGCTAAAGGTCTTGAGCGGGTGATGACTTTGCGGACAACCCACAATATCGTAGCCGTCAATATGAGCCTGGGTGGTGGTTCCTATGTCAGCACCTGCGATAATGATCCCCAATTCACCACAGTGAAATTATTGGTCCAATCGCTCCGCAACAATAATGTCCTTACAGTAGCCTCAGCCGGCAATTCCAGTTATCGTAATTCGATGGGCGGGCCGGCCTGCTTGTCATCGATCGTTAGCGTCGGCGCGACCATGACCTATCCCGACACCGACATTGATAAAGTAGCTGACTTTTCCAATGTTGGCTTCAGCACAACGCTTCTGGCACCGGGCTTGCCGATTGAAGCAGCCGTCCCCACTGTGGCCACTGACTGCGGTCAGGGGACCGCGCCGACAAGCAGTCGCTGTTTTAAGGGTGGTACCTCAATGGCTGCGCCGCATGTGGCCGGAGCGGTCGCGGTTTTGCGCTCGGCCAGACCCAATGCCACCGCGCAGCAGATCGTCACAGCCCTGACGACGACCGGCCCGCTGGTGACCGACCAGCGGCCCGGCGGCACTATCACCCGACGCCGGCTGGATGTCTACGGAGGCTTGTGCACACTGGTTGCCTGTGATCCCGATGACTTCCGGATATTAGCCCTCAATACGACCCTGACTGGCACGATCGCTTCCGGTGATCCCCAAGATATTTATTACTTCAACGGCACAGGAGACCAGCGCATCGTCGTTACAATGAACCGGACTAGTGGAACGTTGGATCCCTTCCTGAGCATCTGGGATGAGGAAGGCAACCTGTTAGCCTTCAACGACAACGGTGGTGGCGGGGTCAATGCCCGGGTCAATCTCCTGATCTTGCCGCGCACCGGTCGTTACCGGATCGTGGCTGGCAAAGCCCAAGGGGCGCTGACAGGCGGCTATCAAATCAGCGTGACCCAAGGCTCGCTCAGCCAAAACCCGGTGCCCTTCATTCGCTCTCTCCAGAATACTTCGGCAACAGTTGGTAGCGCCGGTTTCTGGTTGCCGATTAATGGTGCTAATTTCCTGAGTTCATCCATTACGCGCCTGAATGGGGTCAATAGCCCTACCTTCTATTCGAACAGCGAGCGGATCTGGATCTATTTGTACCCGTCGAATCTCAGTAGTGTGACGACCCACTCCATTGATGTCGTCAATCCGGGGCCGGGTGGGGGGACTTCGTTGCCGTTCTCCTTTGTCGTCACAGCAGCATTCAACGGAGAAAGCAGGTTGCTAGCACCGCAGGAACTCATCACCTCCATCGGCGAGAAAACAGAGTTCGCCGTCGAGTGGGTTCATCCGACCGCCTCCTGGCGCAATATGCAGAACATGGAGCTCAAGCTGGCGGATGATGCCTTCGGGAGCCCGCTTTGGTTGCGGATGACGGAAGACAATCCGGAGAGCACGCTCTATCTGCTCAACTCGGCCGGGGAACCGCTCTATTCGGGGACCCTGGTGAGCGGGCAGTTCGGCGTGGACGAGGACTGGGTGGTCGAGGATGTTGTCACCCTGCACTTCGGTGAGACAAAGTTCTTCGGGTCGGGCCAGACGATTGTCCTCACGCCGACCGTCAGTTTCGGTCCGGCAGCCATCGGTACCTATGATATTCGCTTTTCTGTGGATGATGATGAGGAAGAAAGCGAGGTGCAGAACGCTGATGTACTGGGTCGCTTTAGCGTTTTGGAAACCGGCTGTCAGGTTGCGCCGTCCGAAGTAAACATCAGCGGCCCGTCGACCGGGCAGGTCAACACGCCTTATCAGTATACGGCTACGGTCAGCCCGCCGAATACCACCGGGCCAATTTCTTACACCTGGTTCCCGGAGCCGGCCAGCGGCCAGGGTACGGCCACCGCCACCTACCGATGGTCCAATGCCGGACAGCAACCGGTGGGGGTCATCGCCGAGAACTGCGCCGACTTAGTCTCTGATATCAAGACAATCCCTGTCTACACGACGACTGTGCCGGATCTCTCCCTGACCAAAACTGCCCCGGCGGTTACCCTACCCGGCGAACCAATCGAGTATAAGTTGACGGTCACCAACAACGGCGCGACGGCAGCGACGAATATCAACATCAGCGATGTTCTACCAATCGGGGCGACTTATGTCAGCGGCGGCAATCTGACCGGCAATATAGTGAGCTGGACCATTCCCACCTTGGATGGATATGGGGCGAGCGAGCAGATCACATTCATTGTGACAGCCAATGCAACTATTACCAATAACAGTTATACGGCCGTTGCCGATGGCGGATATGCCGCATCTGGCAATCCGTCGGTGACTACCCGTATCGTAGACGTCAAGGTTGAAGCGAACCCCCTTAGCGAGAGCGAATTGGTTTACGAAGGCGCGGGAGTGAGGACTGAGGTCGAACTCCCGGCCGGTTCTTTCTTCGCTACAACGACAGTGACCTACAAAGAATTGCCGCTGCCGGCCAATTCCTTGCCATCCGGGTTACCCTTTGCCGGGCGAGCCTTCCGGCTGGATGGCTACCAGGGGAACGAACTTGTGCCGAATCTTGAACCGGGCGAGCCGCTGCCGGTGGTGGTGACCTATCGAGATACCGATGTGACCGGACTGGATGTTGACCAGCTCAGGCTGCAGCGGTGGACGGGTAACCACTGGTCCAGTAGCGGAATTGAATGTCGAGCGGAACCGGCCTTCCGGCGGGTAACCTGCCGGGTGTTCGCGCCGCTGGGCGAGTTTGCCCTGGCCGAAGGCAGTCAAAGCGAGCTCTTCCTGCCGGCCGTCATCAGATGACGTCATGATCAAAAGTATGAACATGGAGGAGGTTGCATCATGAAAAATGGCCCCTCGTTTGCGACGATGGCCGCTACTTTAGCTTTGCTGATCAGTATCGGCACGGCGACCGGTCGGCTGGGGACGGTGCTGGCCGGCCCTGAGGCCACTATCGGTAGCGCCTTCACTTATCAAGGACGCTTGGACAAGGACAGCGCGCCGGCCAGTGGCAACTTCGATTTCCAATTTGCGCTGTTTGATGCCGTTACCGGTGGGAGCCAGATAGGTTCTACCATTGTCGCCAAAAGTGTCCCGGTCAGTAACGGCGTGTTTACCGTCGTCCTCGATTTTGGCCGGGTCTTTTGGGAAGGGCAGCGTTTCCTGGAGGTCAGCGTGCGCCCGGTGAGCAGCGGCGGTTTCACCAAGCTCACGCCCCGCCAGCCCATCACGCCCGCCCCGGTGGCTGCTGCGCTGCCCGGTGTCTCGGCTGATCAAGCCGCTCAGTTCGTGGGCATCGGTCGGGCCAACCGATTGATGAACAACGAGGTGTTTGGCATAACGGCGAATTTTGGGCCGGCCGGTAACGGTTATGGCGGCATGGTCATGAACACGAACTCTCCTGAAGGCCGGCCATTTTACGGCTATGCCACCGGTAACTCGGTAAAAGCCTGGACGACCTTTGAGCCGGCGAATGAGACATGGGACGTGTATACGAACGGTAACCGGCGCCTGCAGGTGGGCGTTGCCGGACTGATTCAGCCCGGCGGAGCCAACGGCCTGGTGAAAGCGGGTGTGTTCGCTAACTGCAGCTCGACAAGCCCCAATGTCATTCGTAGTTTCGTGAATGGCACGAATGCTGCAACGGTTACATGGAGCGCCACCCTGCAAGCTTGCGTCATCAACTTTGGTACGTTTGATATCAGCCAGCGTTACTATTCAGCGACAGCCAATTCGCCGGATGCTCGCTATGTGACCTGCGCTTATGAGTCAAACACCTCTTTGTATTGTAAGCGCTGGCGGCCGGACGGCACACAAGAGAACGGCAATATCGTCGTATTGATTTATTGATTGAATGTTGAAGGGTAAAGCCGCCAATAGGTGGACGCTCATGAATGGGTCCAAATTAACTGCTAGGGCATGGTTGTTCACCGTGGGATTTACTGTAGGGCTTATGTGTATCTCGTTTATCTCCAGCGAGGTGGGCGCGCAGGGAGGGTATATGCTGACTTGGTACACGATCGATGGTGGGGGCGGTTCGTCCAGCGGTGGTGGGTACACGCTGCGTGGCACAGTCGGCCAAGCCGATACCGGGAATTTGGGCAGCCGGAATTACAGCCTATGGGGTGGATTTTGGCGGAACCCCGACTTCATTCCGCAACCAACGGCGACGAACTCGCCTTCGCCGACACCCACCGGCACGGAGACAGCGACACCAACCAGTACGGCGACAGCCACGCCGTCCAGCACGGCGACACCGACTCCGACAGATGTATTGACAGCCACGCCCACTAACTCTCCCACCGCCACTATCGGAGGTTTAACACCGACGATAACGGCGACGGACACAGGGGAAACCCCAACGTTCTCCGTTACACCCGACGGCACCGCGCCTTCGCCCACCGAGACAACGACCCCCATCCCAACGATGGCCCCAGACCCGTCGCTGATTTACCATCTGTACCTGTCGATTCAACTCCGCTAACTGACATTTCGGGTCGCAGGGTCAGGACAATAACGGCCGGGCGAAAGCCCGGCCGTTTGTTTGATCATTCATTAGTCAAAGATTAGGTAAATCTCGACAAAATCTGTACATGTGCTAAATTATTAGATGATAAATAGACAAATAATGTGCAAAAGTGTGGGGTGTGGCTCAATGAAAGAATCCTTATCCAGCCACACTTTTGGCAATAGTGACAACAAGGAGTGATCAAATGGAAAATACATTCAGTTATTCTCCCATGGCCTATCAGATGGTATCGCATGTCCTGACACTGGGATTTGCCGTCATGCTGGCGGCCCTTTTCTACTTCATTTTGACCATGAAAACGGTCGCACCGCCGTATCGAATCTCTTCGGTCCTGTCGGTTGTCGTGATGGTCTCGGCTTTTCTGATTCTCTACTACCAGCAGACCAGTTGGGTCAATGCGTTTCAATATAATTCGGTCTCGGGATTGTATGAGCGCGCGCCCGGTGCCGATAATTTCAGCAATGGCTACCGTTACCTCAATTGGCTGATCGATGTGCCGATGTTGCTGATCCAGATACTTTTTGTGGTGGCCATCGCCGCGACCCGGCGAAACAAATTGTTCTTCTGGTTTTTCTTCTCCGGGGCGATGATGATCATCACTGGCTACATCGGCCAATTTTATGAGACGACAAATACGACGGCTCTTCTGGTCTGGGGCGCTATCAGCACGGTTTTCTTTGTTCACGTGTTGTTCCTGATTCGCAAGGTGATCGTCGACGGCGGCAACGGTCTGCCTCCGTCGGCTGTCAAGGTTTTAGGCTATATCTGGTGGCTGTTCCTTGTATCCTGGATGCTGTATCCTGGTGGGTACTTGATGCCGGTGTTGATGAACTCTGAGGCCGGTGTTGTCGGCCGGCAGATTATCTACACCGTGGCCGATATTAGCTCCAAGGTGATTTATGGCGTAATGCTCACGATCGTGGCGCAGATTCGCAGCCAGGCAGAGGGCTATGAGGCCGAGCCGGCAACCAGGGTCTTCTCTTCAGACGACTAAAAGCTCTCATTGCTCACTGGGAAAGAACGGCCGGGCGGAAATCCGGCCGTTGATTTTTGGCCCCACATTCCAGAGGTGTTGTCATAGCATAGGCTTGGAGAGAAATAGGCCGTGTCTGACTTGATTAATCCGACGATGACCCCTTTCGGGCGTTGTACACCAGCCTTTCTGCTGCTGAAAACTCTCGGTAAGCCTCCAACGCCTCTTCCCGCATAATATCTTCAATGATGTCGATGCCCCTTTTTTTCAACTCGTTCCGCCAATCGGGGTGGATGGGGCCTTCATCAAATCCGGTGATGGCTTCCAGCTCCGGCCCGTCGCCGGCGATGACCAGCGAACGGACGCCCGACCAAAGGACCGCGCCATAGCACATGGCACACGGCCGCCAGTTAACCACCAGTTGGTGCGCCGGCATTCCCGGCCCACCTAGATCATAGGTTCCCAGTTTCTTTTGGGCCAACGAGAGGGCCATGATTTCGGCGTGAGCCGACGAACAATGAGACGGCACAACGCGGTTGACACCGATGACAACCGGCACGCCGGAATCGCGCTCGAACACCCCGGCCGCGAATGGCCCGCCGGTATTGTTGCGAAAGTTGAGCCGCGAAAATTCGATGACCGCTCTCATTCGATCTTCAATAGAGGTTATTTCGGAAGGAAGTTGGATAAAGGCTTTATCGGCCCAATCGGGTAATGACAGTTTAAACTCCATAACAAATCCGAATATTCTATACTTTCGGTAAATCTAAAACAGCGTTTGGCACTAATCAACCCGCGTGCGTCATGTAATGACCCTGGGAATGATTATGAATCGACTAATAAAAAAACCTCGATTTTGACATAGAGGGCTGAAGGGCTGCCTTCTTAACGGGAAAGTTGTTCGGCTATCGAACGGGTCAGCTCCGTCTCATCATTGCCGGTATGCAAGGTTGATTGGCGCTCGATCAGGAGGATGTGGCACTCTTCCGTCGCAACCGGGCGATGCCGCCTGCCCTTAGGAATGATGGCGAGATCGCCCTCATCCAGGTCAATAAGGCTGTCGTCCAATTCAATGCGAAGCTTGCCGCGCAGTATGAAAAAGAGTTCATCCTCATCTTCGTGGCTGTGCCAAACAAATTCGCCTTGAACCGGGGCAACTTTGACAAACATGTCGTCAACTTCCCCGATGATGTGCGGAGACTACAATTCCGGCAATGCGGCGGCAATCTGTCTAGGTGTTATGATTGCTAATTCATTCATGGATCGATTTTGATGGATCGGGTCGTGTCCTATACTCAAGTTGACTTAACATAAACATTGCATCACCGGCCGATTCCCCGCACATTTCAAAGCTCGGTCGCAGGTTGCTGCAAACCGCCGGACGTTGGGGCAGCCCAAATAAATGACAGCGATTGTCGTGCGTCAATTGAACACAACGAACCCCGGCCGGCTTGCCGTCCAGCATGCCGGGGATGGGAGAGGAAATCGATGGCGCGATGCAACACGCGCCGCACCCGATGCGACATTCCGGAGATGGGACAAAGGGGGGCAAGGAAGCACGGCCAGGTATTATCGGAGCCTGAACATCATCCGCCTTTTCTTTGGTTCTGATTGGTAAAGTAAATCCGGTCACCTGGTTGATTATACAAGGCTTCAACGATTTCGAACTCTCCGTAGATTAAGTCGCCTTCCGGTAATC
>JAWOHK010000353.1:0-3472 GCA_046485205.1 Chloroflexota bacterium
TGCAACTGGGAAGCGGCGAACAAGAAGCCTGGCCGAATGTAACATTGGATCCTAACGAGGCTCTTTACCTGCAAAAACTGCTGAATGATCCGCAAAACGGCTCGCGACTGGTGACGGTTTGTGACCGCCCGCCGGACGGCCGGCCCACAGGCCACACCCGCCTGCAACTGAGTGCGGAGCGGGTTGTCGTCGGCCGCCTGGAGGGCGGCGCGGATGGCCTGCGTACATTAACAACTGCCCACTTTGCCGGTCGCGGCGACCTACCGGACAGTGATGATACTTGTGGCGAGATGGTTAAGCGTGATCAGGCCTGGGGCCTGATCACGCTGGAACTGATTGACGACATTAGCATGGTCGCCCTGCCGGACCTCATGGTGCCCAAACCGGTCGCCATTCAGCCACCCAAACCGCTGCCCTTGAGCTGTGATGCGCTGAGTGAAGAACCAACACCTCCACCGCTGCCGGAGAGCGAGTTGGAGTTTGCGCCAGGGTTCAAGCCTGAGGAAATCCGCTTCTTGCAAAACCACCTCATCCAGAACCATTGTGAGCCGCTCAAAGACCGTTTTGCCATTCTGGACACGTGGGACACGGATCGGACGCCAACGGAGGCGGAGGCACGGCGCAGGGATTTCGACACGAGCTATGGGGCATTGTATTACCCCTGGCTGCTGGTGCCGGACCCCTTGCAGTTAGAGGGATTGTTACGGCCGATTCCGCCCAGCGGTCATGTCGCGGGCGTTTATGCCCGCGTGACCAACCAGGTTGGCGTCCATAAACCACCGGCCAACGAAGTCGTTGAGGGTGTCCAGGACGTGGTTGGGGCGGTGGATGATGATGATCATGGCCGGCTCAACATGCAGGGTGTGAATGTGATTCGCAGCTATAACGGCCGCGGCCTGCGGTTGGGCGGTGCACGCACCCTTAGCAGTGACAGCGAATGGCGTTATATCAACGTGCGCCGTTTGTTGCTGATGATCGCCGAGAGCATTGACCAGCAGTTGCAATGGACGGTCTTTGAGGCCGGTAACTCCGATCTATGGCGCGATATTGACCGGGTGGTGCGCAGTTTTCTCGATAATCTGTGGCGACGCGGTATGTTGGATGGTGAAACGGCCGCTGACGCTTATCGGGTTACTTGTGATGAAACAACCAACCCGCCGTCACAAACAGATCAAGGCCGCATCATCTGTGAAATCGGCGTGCAGCCACCCTGGCCAGCCGAATTTGTGGTGGTCCGCATTGGCAAAACAGAAAACAGCACCGAGATTCTATAAGCTTGAGGCACAACGGTAGGCAAACATGGCCGAAACGGGCAAAAGAAACGATCCAATTCCGGCATTTCGCTTTGAGATCAAGCTAGACGGTCTAGCGGTTGGCGGCTTTAGCGACTGTACCGGCATTGCGCTCGAAACGGAAGTGCAGGATTACCCGGAAGGGGGGCTGAATACCTATGTGCATAAATTCCCCACCCGCACCAAACAAAGCAACATCACACTGAAGCGGGGGATTGTTGATCGGGTGTTGTGGGATTGGTACTACGATCTCACGCAAGGCCGGATCGCCTTCCGTAATGGCTCGATTGCCGTGCGTGATCCTTCAGGCGAAACAGTGGTAATGGAGTGGCAATTTCGGCGGGCGTTCCCAGCCAAGTGGCAAGGCCCGGAGTTGAATGCCGCCCAAAATAGCGTCGCCGTGGAGACGCTGGAACTATGCCATCACGGTTTGGAGCGACGGAGTTAGCAAGCAGAAAAGAGGATATGACGATGGCTGTTCATATTGAAGAAATGACAAGTGAGGTAACAGTAGTTGCCGGTGAGTTGCCGCTCAGCCCGGCCCAAATTGAGAAGCTGGTGCAGTTAGTCTGCCGGCGGCTGCAGGAGATGGAGCGGGAGGCGAAGATCGGCCGCGAAGCAACGACGATTCGCCAACAGGCTCGTTCACCGCTGCCTATTCAATAGACAAGATTCACAGAAATTACAGGATTAGGCTGTGTCCCGTGCATGTTGTAAATCCTATCAAAAGACTATTACCGACAATCGCTGGTAAACGAGGGGATTTATGTCTTTTGTTAAAGCGACCATCGAAATATTGGATCGGGAAGCAATTGACCCGTCTCGTGGCTTGCTGCCTTTTATACCCGTGCAATTTAACCCGACAGAATATAGCCTCAATAAAGGGGCGCAAATTGCCGAGATTGCGATTCCGGGGATTGACTCACCGATCCTGCAATTTATTCGCGGCCAGAACGAGAAGCTGACTCTGGACCTATTCTTTGATACGACTGAATTTGGCATGGGCGAGACGGCCGTTGACGTGCGAACCCGAACGCAGGCGATCTACCAATTGGTCAAAATCCAGCCCAGAACCCACGCTCCGCCACGCATCCGTTTTATCTGGGGCGGATTGGTGTTTAAGGCGATTGTCGAAAGTGTGCAACAAAAATTTAATCTCTTTAATCCGTTGGGGATTCCCCTGCGGGCGACACTATCGGTGACCTTTCGTGAATATAAGACGCTGGAAGAACAAATTGCGGAGATGAATTTGCAATCGGCCGATCATACCACGTCGCGGGTAGTGACGCGTACCGATACACTGAGCGGCATTGCCGCCGAAGCCTATAACGACCCGACTGCCTGGCGCTCGATTGCGGAACAAAACGACATTACGAATCCGCGCCGCCTTGTTCCGGGTACAGTCCTGGCTATACCCCCGTTAGATACCTTTGGCGTTCCTGTGGTGAATCCATCATGAGCCTCGATCCGATTGCCATTTATGAGGGGCAAGATTTCTATGTCCCCTATTTTGAGGTCAAGCTCCAGGGACGACCGCAAGGCCAGGACGTGATCCGCGACATCTTGCAGGTTAGCTACAAAGACAATATCGAGGAGCTGGACAACTTTGAAATCACGATCAACAACTGGGACGCCGCCAGGCGCGCCTTCAAATATAGCGACCAGATGCTCTTTGATCCGGGCAAGGAAGTAGAACTGTGGATGGGCTATTACGGCGGCGATCGCTTACGGCTGATGATAAAAGGAGAAATTACGGCTCTGAAGCCGACTTTCCCCGCCGGTGGCCAACCGACGCTGAGCATCAACGGGCTAAATTTGCTTCACCGCCTGCGCGGCAAGCAAGAATCGCACACATATGAAAAGATGAACGACAGCCAGATTGCGAAACAGATTGGCAATCGTCTGGGTCTGGATGTGGACACGGATGAGACGGCCGAGCAAACTGAAACAATCTACCAATACCTGTTTCAAGATAACAAATACGACATCATTTTTCTAATGGAGCGCGCCCACCGCATTGGCTATGACTTGTTTGTGGAAGAAGAGGGCAAAAACGGCCGTTCCGGCGCAAGCCGTCTTTACTTTGGCCCTTCGGTCAACGTGCGCCGGGTTACTTACCGCCTGACCTACGGCCGTTCGCTGATCCAGTTCCAACCCAACCTGACGACGGCCAATCAGGT
>JAWOHK010000103.1:0-4720 GCA_046485205.1 Chloroflexota bacterium
GATCGGGTTGGGAATATGTTCGATGACATGGCTTGCCAGACAGTAATCAAAGCGACCCAGCAAATCCTCCGGTACCGCCTCGTGCAGCGCCCCGCCACGCCAGACGATATCGACCGGTTCGATGCCGGCGGTATCGACACCAAGCTGGTGGTATTTCTCGATCAACGCGGCCTGGTCGGCATGATCGACGCTCAGCACATTCCAGCCCGCGCGTTTAGGCAGGATAGGGTTGTAGCCGGGGCCAATTTCCAGACCCAAACCCGCCCGGTCTATCCCGGCCAGCAGTTGGTCCTGACGGCGCATGTTGAAATCCCCCCTCATTTTTCGGCGACGAGACTGAGATTTTTGCCGACGAAAGAAGACGTGAACACATCGATCACCCTGCTCAACGGAAAGACAAAGCGATCGTAGGCTCTAAGGGCGCCGCGATTGATATCGCCGGAATCATTGCCCTGCCACTTGTAAACCAGGCTGGCGAGGAATCCCAGTGAATCGGCATAGCGCGAATCGATGATCCGGAATCCCGCCTCCTTGACCTTGTCCGTCAATTCTGCGCGGCCGTATCGCCGGCAATGTCCCACCTTTTTATCCATCGCGGAGTAAAGCGATTGGATGGCAGGCACATAGATGAACAGTTTGCCGCCGGGTCTGAGTTTCGAATGCAGCGTGCGGAGAATCGCGCGATCGTTCTCGATATGTTCGAGTACATTCACGGTATAGATCGCATCGGCCCAGCCATCCTCGACCTCCGAGATGTCCGCCACACAGGGAATTCCCTTTTCCAGCAGCCTCTGACGCTGGGCGTTGTCCGGCTCCACACCCCTGATATCCAGCCCGGCCGCGCTGAGTGGCTGCGCGAACGTACCGATACCTGCGCCGAAGTCGACGACACGCGCCGCTCCGGCGATCTGTTGCCTGACAAGATGCGCCAAATAGGCGTTGTAATTCTTGGCCTCGGCCATGGCTTCCAGATTGTCGGTCCCGGAATACGAAAACTCATGACTGTTTTTCATGTTGAGCAAATACGTATTTTCTAGAAAGGGCGAAATTCACGAGCAAGCCGAAAATCGCGGCGAAGAACAATGGCACAACCGGGACCGATCGCAGCCAGGAAAACGCCGACACCAGCACCATGTACACCCCGAGGTTTGCGACAGCCCCGAACGACTGAACAAGAAAATAGCGAAAACTCTCGCGATGCGGATTGTTTTTCGACTGAAAAGTCAGCGTGCGATTCAGCCACCATGTCGTCACCACGGCAATTGGAAAGGAAATCGCTCGCCCTTTTACCGCACCGAGGCCCGGCACGGTCGCAAAATAAGTCAGTAGGGCCGCTTCGATCACAAACCCCACCCCGCCCACGATCGAAAACCGGACAAAACGGTGCCGCAGCAGACTGGCCGCGAATTTCAGCCGGAATGCCCTCAGCGCGGCGTTAATACTGGCCCCCGGCATTCGGCACGCATCGATCGTCAGATTTCCGCGAAGGAGACGACAATCCGAGCTTCCAGAAAATCGCCAGAAAAGCCAGAAAGAACAGCAAGGCCATGACGACATTTCTCACTGTAAATGGCAACGTGTCATGCATCGCTGGGGCCTGTGGCGGCAAACTGACAGTCGTACTGCCGGTTTGATCCGCCGCCGTATCCACCCGGCGGTGAAACCCCGTTTCTTCAACAGCCACCGTTCCCATGCCGGGTCCGGTGGCCAACACGACGTCGATATCCTGGTTCAGCGTTTCCAACTCGATCACAAACGGGCTATATGCCTTAGTAGAGTGGAAACCCCCTTCCCCCCATGCCCAAGTCATTGGATTGACTTGGCCTTCGAAATCCATGCGCATCCATTTTGGTGTCGACGCATTGTGAATCCCAGCGACAACCACCGGCCTGGAATCGAGCGGCGTCACCGTAACGATGCGCCGTTCTGTGGCCAGATGAAATGGAAAGGCCACCAAGGCCGCTGCCAATGCGGCGATTGCCAACGAGGGAATACGAAGCGCCCAATCCGATGTCTCGCTCTGCGCTACGACGCGACGGTGTAAACCAGTTGAGACCGTAGCCAGAACTACCACGAGGCCAATATAGGTGGCAAAACCGGTCCAGTAAAAGTAGCGGTACTCCGCCGAGACGTTGAATACGAAATAGGTCAGCAGATAAATGAGGCCGGACGCCAGGATGGCGAGCGCAAACCGCCCTTCCTCGGTAGCGATAGCGCGCGTTCTGAAGAGCAGCACGATGCTCAGCGCGGAAAGCAACGCATACACCCAGGGCCGTCCAACGTAGTCGTTGAATTCGGAACGGATGTATTGCTGGGCGAGTTCGGTTGAAGGACGTGGCGGGTTGTCTACGATCATCCATCGCTCCGGATTCTTGAAAAGCATGGCCCGGGAATTTGGCTCAAACATGCTTCTTTTGAAAGTTGCGACAAGCACACTGAAGTAACTGACGGGATGATTGATAATTTCGCGCAGCCAGGTTCGCGTCAGTTGCGACGAACCCCACAATTGCTGCCGCTGAAGTTCAGCATAGATGAAACCGCACTGGCCTGTCCATGCGGTATCCCATTGCACCGGTGAATAGCAGGCATTGACGATCTCTCGGGACTGCGGCCCGGTCCATTCACCGGGGACCAGGTTTCTGCGCTCGTAGTACGACAACGCCAACAAATTGTAGACTTTGATGCTATCGGCTACCGATGAAGGTGTGACTTCAAGGATCTTGTTCTGGATCTTGTTCAACACAGGCATGGCTAAGATCAGCGCCGCGCACAGCATGAGATTCCAGCGCAAGGCGAGCCGCGCGTTGGCATACAACAGCAATGGCACCAAGCAAAAAATTGCATTCAGCCGCGTCAGGAAGGCAGCGACGATGAACAGATTGGCCATCACCAGAATCCCAATCCGTATGCGTTTAGAACTTCCATCCCGCCTTGATAGATAAGCCAAACAGGATGCAGCCATCAGCCAGGCGACGAGCATGGCGTCAACATGCACATTGCCGAGGTAATTGAACAGGCCGGGAAACAAGGGAACTGTAACGATAAGAATGGACCAGGCGCCAATGCGCCGCCGCATGGCCAAGGCCAGAACGGCCACCGACGACCATATCAGCACGTTGTTAAACGTCACGAAACCGACCGGGCCCGGCAGCAGCTTGAGCAGCATCGACCACACCACGACCACGAATGGCGAGTGCCAGTCATCGAAGCGCCAAGTGATCGCCTGTTCCAGTTGAAAGGCCGAATCGGCATTGAGGTAGCCCGGGTAACTCGCATGCAGTGCAAAGACAAACCCGGCCATCGCGATCGCGATGCTGGCGAAACCTGCGATGGTGATGCGAGCCCCTATCATTCCAGGGGCGATATTTGGCCGTCAACGCAAGACGGAGAGCCGACTGCAAGATAGTGCAATTGCTTGACCTCACGCCGGCCGATGGTCACAGTTTCCAGTATCACGCCGGTGACGAAACTGATCGCGCTCAGCATGACAAGGCCGGTGCTGAGGATGGCCGTCGGGAAACGCGGCACCAGCCCGCTTTCCAGGTAGGTCAGGAATAGGGGAATGCCAAGCACCAGGGCGACGGCTGCCAGCACCCCGGCCAGCACCCCATAGAACTGCAGCGGCCGCTCAATGGCGAACAGCTTGATGATGGTCGTCAAGATGCGCATGCCATCCGAATACGTGCTCAACTTGCTGGTCGAACCCTCCGGCCGCGTGCCGTACGGCGTCGCCATCTCGCCGCAGGGCATGCGCAATTCCAGAGCATGGATGGTCAGTTCGGTTTCGATCTCGAATCCTCGTGACATCGCAGGAAACGATTTGGCGAAGCGCCGGGAAAACACCCGGTAGCCGGAGAGCATGTCGCTAAAGGTGCCGCCAAAGATGCGCGTCATCGCGCCGGTCAGCAAACGGTTGCCGAACTGGTGGCCGCGACGGTAAGCCTCATCATGTTCGTGTACGCGCGTGCCGACGACCATGTCGAGATCCTCCCCGACCAGCTTGTCGACCAGATTCCGGGCGCTCGCCGCATGGTAAGTCGCGTCGCCATCGACCAGGACATAGATATCGGCATCGACATCCGCGAACATACGCCGGACCACGTTGCCCTTGCCGGGGCGGGCCACATGATGAACGATGGCCCCTGCGGCAAGCGCATTGGCGCGCGTGGCATCGGTCGAGTTGTTGTCAAAGACGTATATCCGGGCCTGTGGCAGCGCTTCGCGAAAATCATGAACCACCTGGGCGACAGCAACTTCCTCGTTATAACAGGGAATGAGCACTGCGATGTGCGCGTAATCGATGTTTGCCATAAACAATCCAGTGCGGTTCATGTTGGCTGTGTAACTCCAAGTAAGAGCAACAAAGCCGTCCAGAATTTTACGTTCGCCGCTTAGCGCTTGCGCAACCGTGCTCCAAGCTGCGCACCACGCAACGCCAAGCGTTCACGCTCGTATACCCGATGCCACAAGCGTCTTAGTTCATACATAAAGAGATTTTTTACCCCGGGCCTGAAGCCAAGCGCTTGGCTGCGGAGGCCTAGGCGGAACGGCAGGGCCATCACCCATAGCCGCCCCACCGACAATACCAGCCCGGTTCGCTTTTCGCTCATGATCTCCTCCGCACGTCCATCAAATACATTAGTCGAAATAACAAGGCTGGAAACGACCAGCCAAAGTGCGCGAATGCAGAGAATTTCCAGGGCTGGTATCTCAGTTTCTG
>JAWOHK010000107.1:0-7317 GCA_046485205.1 Chloroflexota bacterium
GCCGCGGCCTGGGTGAGCTGCTCCTTCTTGACGACCCGCGCGAGGCTCCCGCGCACGTTGTCGAGGCCCTTGCGCAGCGCGGGGCGAGGCCATTCTGGAGGCCATCGGCGTGGTCGAATCGGACCGCATTAAGCCGACGGTAATCTCCAGCCAGATCATCCGCAACGTCGACGCCCACCAGACGCAGCTCATTAACCGCACCCGCCACGGCCAGATGATCCTGGCCGGCCAGACCCTGTACGTCATGGAGGTCGCGCCGGCCGCCTATGCCGCGCTGGCCGCCAATGAAGCCGAAAAACGAGCCAATCTCAACATCCTGGAGGTACGGGCCATCGGCAGCTTCGGCCGTATCTATCTAGGGGGCGAGGAGCGCGACATCATGGCCGGCTATCAGGCGGCCATCGACGCCATCGAGAGCGTCACCGGTCGCGATCAGGAAAGCCGCCGCAGCGAGTAACATTAACTTGTTTGTAGTAGGCGCTCCGGCGCCGTCTCTGAAAAACGCGACTGCAATCGCTACTACGAACCATAGATGATCTTTAGTTGAGGAGAGACGGATATGACAGAAGCATTGGGCATGATTGAGTGCCGTAGTTTTGCCGCCATGGTCGAAGCCTCCGACGCGATGGTGAAGGCGGCCCGGGTCGAGCTGGTAGGCTATGAAAAGACCGGCGGCGGTTATGTGACCGCTATCGTCCGGGGCGATGTCGCTGCCGTGAAAGCGGCCGTGGAAGCCGGCGTGCGCGGGGCCGAGAAGGTCGGTGAAATGGTCGCCGTCCACGTCATCCCGCGGCCGCACGAAAACGTCGACCGCAGCCTGCCGCTGGGTCGCGCAGCTACCGGCGACGGCGAATAATCGGGCCACGAGAATGGCGCCGGCCGGCAGGCGAATGACCCTGCCGGTGGTTCGGCCGGTTAACGGCTGCCCCTACGAGGAATCGCTATGTATCTAGGCAAGGTTGTCGGCACGCTGGTGTCGACCCATAAAGAGGCCTCACTGGATGGTCTAAAGTTTCTGGTTGTGCGCCGGCTGAACGTGGAAAATCAGGACGAGAGCGGCTATGTCGTTGCCGCCGACGTCGTAGGTGCCGGGTTAGGCGAGGTGGTCATGGTGGCCACCGGCAGCTCGGCTCGTCAAACCGTGATGACCGATAAGCGGCCTTGCGACGCGGTCATCATGGCCATCGTCGATTCCTGGGAGCTCGACGGCCGCGAGGTCTACCGCAAGGATGGGCCTGAATGACCATTGACGACCGCGAGATCCAGACCATCATCGAACGCGTCATGCGCGAGGTTAGCGGCCGTCCCACGGAAGCCGTTAAAGACTCGCCCGCCGCGGCGCCACCGGCCGGCCGCGTCTCCCCCCGGCCTGACGGTTACGCTACGATGGCTGCCCGGCCACCGGAAGGCGACGACGGTCTGTTTCCGACCCTCGACGAAGCGGCCGCGGCCGCCCGCGCCGCGTTCCGGCGCCTTAACGAGCTGCCGCTGGCCATCCGCCAGGACATGGTGGCTCACATGCGCCGCGCCGCTCGCGAAAATGCCCTATTGCTGGCCGAGATGGCCCACAGCGAAACGGGCATGGGCCGGGTCGAGGACAAGGTGCTCAAAAACGTCCTCAACGCCGACAAGACGCTAGGCCCTGAAGCGCTGGAGCCACAGGCTTTCAGTGGCGATGGAGGGTTGACACTGGTCGAGTACGCGCCTTATGGCGTCATCGGTGCGCTGACGCCCAGCACAAACCCGACCAGCACGGTCATCTGCAACGCCATCGCCATGGTGGCCGCTGGCAACGCTGTGGTGTTCAACGCGCATCCAAGTGCTAAAAACGCGTCTAACCAGACGATCAAAATCCTGAATCGGGCCATACGCGCCGCCGGCGGCCCGGCTAACTTGCTGACCGCCGTGGCCGAACCGACATTGGAAAGCGCCCAGGCCCTGATGGAGCACAAGCTCATCCGCCTGCTGGTCGTCACCGGCGGCACGCCGGTCGTGCGCGCGGCCATGCGCAGCGGCAAGCGGGCGGTATGCGCCGGGCCGGGCAATCCACCGGTGGTCGTCGACGAGTCGGCCGACATTGAGCAGGCCGGCCGCGACATCGTCATCGGTGGTTCGTTCGACAACAACATCGTCTGCACGACGGAAAAAGAGACCTTCGCTGTGGCGTCCGTGGCCAGCGACGTGATTCAGGCCATGACCGCCCACGGAGCGGTGCGACTTGAGTCGTGGCAGTTCAACCGGCTGTGGAAAGCGGTGACGACTCATGACCGCGGGCCGCGCAAGCCGGCCGACATGAACAAGGCTTTCATCGGCAAGAACGCGGCCGTGTTGCTGGCCGAAATCGGCGTCAGCGCCGGGCCGGAAGTGCGCCAGATCGTCGTCGAGGTCGATGAGAACCACCCCGCCATCTGGTCAGAGCAGATGATGCCAATCATGCCCGTGGTGCGGGTTAACAGCGCTGACGAGGCCATCGACCTGGCCATTGAAGCGGAACACGGCTTCGGTCACACGGCGGTCATGCATTCCAAGAATCTCGATAACCTGAGCCGGATGGCGCGAGAGATTAACGTCAGCATATTCGTCAAGAACGGCCCCAATCTGGCCGGGCTGGGCTATGGCGGCGAAGGCTATTGCTCCTTCACCATCGCCAGCCCGACCGGCGAAGGGATAACCGGTCCGGTGAGCTTCAGCCGCATCCGGCGCTGCACCCTGGTCGACTCTTTCCGCATCGTGTGACCCTTTTATGAACACGACTGTGACCGCGCCCGCCCTGGCCCTGCTGGAGTTCAACAGCATCGCCGCCGGCATCGCCGCCGGGGACGCGATGGTGAAGCGCGCGCCGGTGGAGCGCATCCGGGCCGGGACCATCCAGCCCGGCCACTTCCTGGTACTGGTTACGGGTGAGGTGGCCGACGTGAGCGAGGCCGTCGATGCTGGGCTGCTAGTTGGCCAGGGGGCTTTGCTCGACCGGCTTTTTCTGCCCCAGGTTCACCCGGGCGTGGTTGAAGCGCTGAACGGGAAGAGCGAGATGGTCGTGAACGAGGCGCTGGGTATCATCGAGACCGCCACCGTAGCCGCGGCCATCAACGCCGCCGACGCCGGACTGAAAGGGGCCGATGTGCACCTGATCCGGCTGCGGCTGGGCGACGGCTTGGGCGGCAAGGGTCTGGCCTTGTTCACGGGTATGGTGTCGGATGTGACGACAGCGGTGGAGATCGGCGGCGCGGTAGTCGCCGGGCCGATAGTGCAACAGAAGGTGATCGCCCGGCTGCACGGCGAGATGTGGCCCAATGTCATTGGCGACGGCCGCTTCGGGGATCACTTCGCCTGGCCGCCGGCCTAAAAAAGTGCTATCTACAGATTAGTTTACGAAAATTCTTATGCAACTGGCGCGCGTGATGGGTACGGTCGTGACGACCCATAAATATGAAGGGCTGACGGGGATCAAGTTCCTCATCGTCCAGCCGTTGAGCAAGACGCAACAACCGGCCGGCGAGCCGGTGGTTGCCGCCGACGCCACCGCCCAGGCTGGGCCGGGCGAGCTGGTATTCATCGTTGGCAGCCGCGAGGCGGCCCAAGCTATGCCGCAGACATTTGTCCCGGTTGATCATGCCATCGTCGGAATTGTGGATAACGTGGATGTGTAACGGCTCAATCCTGGCTGAGCACGACGCCGCCAGGATTGGCCGCGGTACAGGAACATTATGTACATTGGACAAGTCGCCGGAACGGTTGTAGCCACCATCAAGCACGAAGCCTTTAACGGGCGCAAACTGCTGCTGGTCGAGCGGCTTGATCTGGCCGGGCAACCCACGTCCGATTACGACATCTGCGTCGATGTGGTCCAGGCAGGCGTGGGCGACCGGGTGCTGGTGCTGGACGAAGGCAACGGCGCGCGGCAGGTGCTCAATCGACAGGTCGCCCCGGTGCGAGCCGTGGTGGTTGGTATTGTGGATGATGTGGAACTGGAAGGGTGAACGACTTGTCGAGGGTGAGTCAACGCGGCCGTCGCTGTCCCGCTCTCAAGCACTGATAGCCCCAATCCATGTCATCGGCTTTCCATCCCCGACGATGAGGTAGCCCTGAACGGTTACCTACGTATGGCCGCCATGACGGCCTGAGCCGTAGCCATGTCCGGTGCGCGCACGACAAAAGACTCGATTTCCTCAATAAAAAGGCAAACAACATCTTCGCCCGACCAGCAGCGACTACCATCCCCCGGCGCGTCATGCGGCCCGTTGCCGAATAACCCTTCGACATATTGGGGATAGGCGTCGCCGAACTCGGTCGCGTCTTCCGGCGTGTCCCAGGCCACTCGGAGAGCCATTACCAGGGCACTATCCGCTTCATTCCAGTAGACAGCGTAGCGGTCGCCGCCCCAGCCCTCGGCCACCTGGCGGGCCAGAATGATCGACAATTGCTGGTCCAGGTATTCACGCAGGTAAAATTCGCCCAGGACATCCTCGTCGATGAGTTCCCAGCCGGCCCCCAGCGTCTCGGTCAATGGGACCGTGAAGACGAGTTGGGGTTCGTCTCCGGCGCGATAGCGGCCCGGATGCAGGATGTGTTCGGTGGAGCGCGGTGGGTCGCGCCAGGCCTCGTCGATAGCCTCAAATCCGCCTTGACGATAAAGATCGAGCACAAAATCGACGCCGCTGGTATAGGGAAAGGAGAGGCTCTTGATCAATATCGGTGGGAAGGTGTTGAGAAAGGCCCGATCGGCCGCTCCGCTGTTGTTCATGATGGCGGCGACTTCTTCCTCGGTGAAATAATCGCCCTCAAACAGATAAAGGTACTGCACTAGTTCCGCCTCGCCCTCGGCCAGGGCGCGAATGGCCGCGCGGGCTTCGGAATCGATCGAATCGTCGTAAAGGGCGTCGAGGTTGTAGTGCTGGTCTTGCAGAGCGTGGACGAATTCATGGGCATGAGTCCATTGCGCCGCCGGGTCCAGCAACACCCCGTCGCTGACGACGACAAACTCGGCTGTTTCCGGGTCATAGAAGCCGAGCACCCCCTCGCTATGCAGATCGAGCTGAGCCTGGTGGAGGTCATAGTCGCGAGCCACGAAGTCGAACGCGCTGAGGGCCAATACATCATGTCGCGCCTCCTCCGCAGAATAATTTTCGAAAAAATCCGCCTGAAACCGGTCGCGCAGCTGGTCGCGGGTCAGAACCATGGCTGTAATCGGTTCCAAGGGTTCCAGGCCGCGCAATTCGCTAACGTTGGCCTCGACGCGGGTAAGAATGTCGGCGTTGCGGGCTTCGGTGTCGCGCACGGTGATGGTGATACTGTGCTCGGCGCCGGTTATACCATTGACGTTGGTGGCCGAAACGGCCAGCGTGTGGTCGCCCTCGGTAGCCGGAGGATTCCAGGAGAGGGTGCGGGCGTAAAGCCGGTCGCCGTCGACGGCATAGCTGGCGAACCGCTGGCCGTCAATGCGCAAAATGAGGTTACTCAATCCCTGGGCGTCGCTGGCCACCAGAACGACCTGCACCGGGCGTCCAAGAGGCACTATAGCCCGGTCGTTGGGGGTGATGATGCGCGCCGTTGGCGGGCTGGACAACGTTTCGGCTTCGACTGTGGCCAGCGCGCTTTGTAATTCATCTACTTCAGCGCTCAACTGGTCGATCTCGGCCGCCATTTGGTCGACGGTTTGCTGGCTTTCGACGAGCTGGCCTTCCAGCAACAGGGTGTCCTGCTCGGCGGCGGCCAATGCCTCGGCTGAGGCGTCACGGGTCGCCTGGGCGCTGGTGAGTTCCAGTTCGGTGGCGGCCTGAGCGTTGCGCAGATTATCGTTGTTGGCTGCCAGGGTGCGCAAGTTGTCACGAAAGCGCAATTCAGCCTGGAACAGAAAGACAAACCCGGCCGCCACGACCAGCAAGAGCATGATCAGGATAAGGGCTGTGGCAGTGGATGCGGAAGATCTCATAGTCTTGCCTCAACTGTGTGGTCAGTGAGCATGCGAGGATGTTAGCCGAGCAACAAGGGTTCGGCAAGCATAGCGTTGTGTACTCAGTAATCAGTCGTAGCTCAGTTAATCTCGACTGAGAAAACGCAGCCAGGATCGGCTGCGCGACAAGGTCGATAGATTTTGGCAGCAATCCCGAGATATAGTCCGTGACGATAATGACCCGCAGTGGTTATTACTATCAGGAATTGACACGTATGGAGTTTGTTGTACAGGAGAAAACGTCCCGCCTGCCGGGATTCTATAAACTGCCGCTGGTCGAACGGGTGGCGGTTGTGGCTGAGTGGGCCGGGCTGGATGAGCGCGAAAAGGCGGTGCTGGCCGGGTACGGGTTACAACCGGACCAGGCCGATTTGATGATTGAGAACGCGCTGGGCACTTATGCCCTGCCGCTGGGTGTAGCCGCTAATTTCCGGGTCAACGGCCGCGATTATCTCATCCCGATGGCCATCGAAGAGCCGAGCGTGCTGGCCGCTGTCAGCCATGCCGCCAAGCTTATCCGCGCCGGTGGCGGGTTCGCGACCGAATCGTCCGACCCGGTCATGATCGGACAGATCCAGGTGCTGGACCTGCCCGATATGGCGATGGCTGAGCTGGCGCTGCTGGCCCACAAGGAAGAATTAATGACCCTGGCCGATTCGTGCAGCCAGAGCATCGTCCGGCGGGGCGGCGGGGCGCGCGATATCGAAGTCCGGCCGTTCCCGGAAACCCCGGTCGGGCCGATGCTGATCGTCCACCTGCTCTACGACACCCGCGACGCGATGGGGGCTAACGCCATCAACACGGCCGTCGAGACGATCGCCCCACGCGCGGCTGAACTGACCGGCGGCCGGGTCAACTTACGAATCTTGTCAAACCTGACCGACCGGCGCACCGCCACCGCCCGCTGCACGATCCCGGCCGCGGAACTGTCCTTACCCGACAGCCCCGGCGCCGAGGTGGCGCAGTTGATCGCCGAGGCTAACGCCTTCGCTGTGGTTGATCCTTATCGGGCGGCGACGCACAACAAGGGCATCATGAACGGCATCGACGCGGTCTGCATGGCCACCGGCAACGACTGGCGAGCGATCGAGGCCGGAGCCCATGCTTACGCGGCCCGCGACGGGCGCTACCGGGCGCTGACCGACTGGCACGTGGACGGCAACGGCGATCTCTACGGCCAGATGACGCTACCGCTGGCCGTCGGCGTCGTCGGCGGGGCGACGAAGGTTCACCCGACGGCACAGGTGGCACTGAAGATTTTAGATATCGACTCGGCCGGGGAGCTGGCCGAGGTGATGGCTTGCGTAGGGCTGGCCCAAAACCTGGCGGCGATCAAGGCCCTGGCCACGCACGGCATCCAGCGCGGC
>JAWOHK010000165.1:0-3421 GCA_046485205.1 Chloroflexota bacterium
GCGGGACATCAGGCCGGCAGGAACGCTCACGCCGCCGGCGGCGACCACCGGCACCGGATGCTCCTCCTCCGGATGAAGCCGCGCCATCCCCGCTGGTCGATGATGATGCCTACCTCAATGCTCCGGTGAGCGGGCAGAAGCCATTTGTGATGGCTCACCTGGATGTAATCGATTCCCAGACCTACATGCCCGAGGAAATTAATCTAGGGGATATCGAGATGCGCATCGGTCGCTCCCCCGCGCAGAGCAACATCGCCTTTCGAGACGATATTACCGTCTCTCGTTTCCATGCCGTGTTACGGCTGGAAGGCAATCGCTATCGCATTTATGACGCCGGCAGCACCAGCGGCACCTATGTCAACGGCCGCCAGCTCCCTGAATATGGGCTGCAGCTGGCGGACGGCGATGAGATTCAACTGGGCGCGGTGCGAATGCGTTACAGGCAACTGTAAATGCCGGACGAATTCCCTGCACTTTCTGAAAACCAGCAGCAAGCCGTGGCGGCCACCGGCGCTGTTTTTCTCTATGGGCCGGCCGGTACCGGCAAGACCACCGCCCTTCACCAACGCCTTCTGAATCTGTTGACCGGAGGAGAATCGGCCTACACGGTCCTGGTGTTGGTGGCCGAGCCGGAGCACCGCACCGCTTTTTATGATGCCGTTCGAAACTCCGGCCTGGGACCGTACGCCGATCTCAACGTCACCAACTATTCGCGCATGGCCCAGGAGATGGTCGCCCTGTTCTGGCCGTTGGTGGCCCGCGATGCCGGTTTTGCCCGGCCCTATCAGCCGCCGTCGTTCCTGAGCTACGATCAGGCCCAGGTACTGATGTGGCAAGTGGTGACGCCGATGCTGGCCCAGGGAGCTTTCGCCAACCTGCGGCTGCGACCACAGCAGATCGTCAGCCAGGTGCTGGACACCCTCAACCGTGCGGCACTCAATGCTCTGTCGTTGGATGAAGCCATCGAGCGGCAGTCGCGGACCTGGGCCGGGGAGCCGGAGCGACGCATCCAATTGGATGACGCCGCCACCGCCGCCCGCGACTTTCGTCGCATTTGTCTGACCAACAGTCTGCTCGATCTGTCGCTGATGGTCGAAGTCTTCGACACCCAACTGGTGCGCCATCCGGAGTTTCACCGCTACTTCCGCGAGCGCTATCGCCACCTCATCGTCGATAATCTGGAAGAGCAGACGCCCGCCGGGCAGAATTTCGTCACCGGCCTGATGAGCCAACTGGTCGATAATCCGTCGACAACGGTGGTCGTGGCTGCCGATGCGGGCGGTGGTTACAAGCGCTTCCTGGCCGCCGACCCCCATGGTGCGGAGGCGTTGCGCGAGCGATTTGATCGCGTGTTGAATTTCACCGAGAGCTTTGTCGCGCCGCCCGATATGGCCCTGTTGGCCAATCAGGTCGACAATTATCTCTTGCATACCCACCTTCCGACTGAAGGCGCGGAAACGCGTATCCTGGCGGTGGTTGGTGGCCGCTACCGGCGGGAGATGGTCGCCAATCTGGGGCCGGTATTGCACCGGCTGGTATACGATGAGGGCGTTGCGCCGCGCGACATTGCCATCGTCGTCCCCTATCTGGATGGGGCGCTGCGCCATATGCTGACCGGCGTCCTGGTCGAGTCGGGCCTGCCCTTCCGCCAATTGCGCCGCCGCACCAGCCCGCGCGAAGAGCCGCGAGTGAGGGCCTGGCTGACCTGGCTGGCGCTGGCCCACCCAGGCTGGGACATTCATCCCGTGACCTATGACGTGGCCGAGGCGCTGGCACTTAGCATGGCCGGGTTAGACCCGGTACGGGCGCAGTTGCTGGCCGACCGCCTCTACCGGCCGGAAGTGCCGGAATTGGCCCCGGCGGAGATGCTCCCGGACAACATTCGCGAGCGGGCCGGGGAAGAGAACGTGGCTCGGGTTGAAGAATTGCGGTTGTGGCTGGCTGACCGCGGCGGACGGGAAACGATTGATGCCTTTCTGCATAGCTTGTTCTACGAGCTGCTGTCCCAGCCACACTTCCAGCCGGAGCCGGACCTGGCCGGCGCAGCAGTTTCCGACTGGCTGGTGCGCTCGGCGTCACGCCTGCGACAGGCCGCTCCGGCGATGGGGCTGACGGGGGACGCGGCCGTCGGCACGACGTTCATCGAGGCCGTCAACCAGGGTCTCGTGACGGCGAACCCGCCCGATTGGGGCGATCCGCCTGACCCGGACGGAATTACGCTGTCGACGATTTACGCCTACTTGCTGGCTGGAGAGCCGGCGCGGGTACAGGTGTGGCTGGAGACGGCCGCCCAAGGCTGGTGGGATATCCCTCGCCAACCGCTGAGCAACGCCTTCGTCCTGGCCCAAAGCCGGTCGCCGACGCTGCCCTGGACGATTGAAGAGGACTTCGCCGTGCGCAACGAACTGTTGGCCCGCATCATTCGCGGTCTGACGGCCCGCTGCCACGATGGTGTAATCTTGGCCAACAGCGATCTTGACCGGCGCGGGCTGCGGCAGGATGGACCGCTGTGGCGGGCGTTGGGGCCGGTGATGCGACAGCGCGCGCAATGAAACAAGGGATCGTCCGCCCCATCGCTATTTGCGTTTTTCGCCACAACGGCCGAATACTTGTCGCCGAAGGGTATAACGCGATTAAACACCAGAGGTTTTATCGCCCGTTGGGGGGCACAATAGAATTCGGCGAGCCAAGCGCGGATACTATCGTCCGTGAACTAAGGGAAGAGTTAAGCGCCACCGTGGGCAACCTGCGCTACCTCGGCACACTAGAAAATATCTTCTCCACAGGCGAAGATATGGGACATGAGATCGTTCTTGTTTATGACGGCGAATTTTTAAACCCGGCCTTGTATGAACTTGAAGCGGTAGAAGGTGTTGAAGAGGACGGAACGCTATTTCGCGTGGTGTGGCTTCGCCTGACTGATTGCCTCGCTCCAGCAACTCCGTCGCTTTACCCTGCTGGCCTTTTTGAACTGCTGGAAACTGCCGCCTGATTCTGTCGGATCGATTGGGTACGCGCAAGTGGCTGGCGGTGGCCGGGTACGGGATTTCGGCGCTCGTCAAGCCGTTCTTCTACATCGCCAATACCTGGGGGATGGTCGCAGGCGTGCGCTGGGCGGACCGCGTCGGCAAGGGTGTGCGCACTGCGCCCCGCGATGCGCTCGTGGCCGACAGTATCGATGAGAAACAACGCGGCCTGGCCTTCGGCTTCCATCGCGCTGCCGATACCGCCGGGGCTATGCTGGGGTTGGCGATCGCTTTGCTGGTGATTTGGTTTGCGCAGCGGGGTGTGGGCGAACTGACCCGCGCGACATTCCAAACCGTGGTGCTCATCAGTCTGATCCCGGCAGTGCTGGCGGTGTTGTCGCTGGCGCTTGGAGCGCGGGAGGTGGTCGTGACCAAAGCGCGCGATTTGCCGCGCA
>JAWOHK010000191.1:0-8060 GCA_046485205.1 Chloroflexota bacterium
GAAAGCCTGAGGAGTAGCCAATTCTTCAGGGTCGTACTGGGCCCATAAGCCGGTTTGTGCCTGCCGAAAGGTTGGCACCCCGCTTTCGGCCGATATCCCGGCCCCGGTCAAGACGACAACTCGCCGTGTTAACCTGAGTCTGCTGGCTAATTCATCCGGTATCGTTTTTGTCGGCGTGGTCATATTCGCAATCTCTCAGGGTGAATCAGTTAAGAGAAGATTGTCAATCAGTCGTGTCGGTCCAACAAACACAGCCAGGGACAAAAGGACCCCTTTACCGCTAGGAATTGATGACTCCCATTCCACCAATATTTCCGGATCGGCCGCGCTCACGTAATCAACCTCGGCCAACGGCTCTTTATTCAACACCAGTAACATTTCTTCCCGAAGCGCTTGTCCGTCTCTTACTTGTCTATTCCAGGCCTTTTCTGCTGCCTTAAGGGAGCGAAATAATACTGTGGCGGCCTGTAGCTGGTTGCCATCCAGGTATTTATTTCGCGAGCTCATGGCCAGGCCAGAGGATTCACGAACTGTGGGACATATCACCAGCTCAATATTAAAATCCAAATCTTGAATCATTTGGCGGATGACCACGGTTTGTTGGGCATCCTTCTGGCCGAAATACGCCTGAGTGGGCTGGATGATGTTGAAAAGTTTAGCCACCACAGTCGTAACGCCTTCAAAGTGGGTTGGCCTACGTGCTCCTTCCAAGGGTCGAGAAACCTTATCCACAACTATTCTCGTTTGAAAATTAACTGGATAAATTTCTTCGTCATCGGGGACAAATACCAAGTCAACAGCCTCCCGAGTGAGGAGTTCCAGGTCACGCTCCAGATCGCGCGGATAGCGACTCAGATCTTCATTTGGTCCAAATTGTGTCGGGTTAACAAAAATGCTCGCAGAAACGAAATTTGTTTCACTTCGTGCCCGTCGAACTAATTCAAGATGGCCTTCATGAAGATAACCCATCGTAGGTACGAGGCCGACTGTTGCTTCCCCAAGGCCCGCGCGAATTCTTCGAACTTCCTCAATTTTCGTGGCGATATACATGTCAATTGTATCCCATGTTAATTGCCATCAGGTAAAGCAAGCCATCCACATCACCTGGTTTTAATGGTGGAACGGTGCCGGTTTCGACATCGCGGACCAGTTGATAAAGACGAGAGTTAACCGGTGTCGAAATCCCTTTTTCCTGGCCCAAATAGGAGATGGCCCCGGATATATCCCCAATTTCAGTCGGGACTCCTCGGCGAAAATCTTGAAGCATGGAAGAGATATTAGCAGCGGTTGCTTCGGCTACTCGATAGGCTTGTTCGGTTGCGATTGGATACGGCAGTTCAATTCCTTGTGACTGCGCGACTGTGGCTACTTCTTCCACAGCCTGTCTCATGATATCCTTGAGCGGTTGGTGCTCCAATAGGAATCCGTTCGGGACTTGCAATAAGGCCGTCAACGGATTGATCGCGGCATTGACTGCCAATTTACTCCACACTAAACCACTTACATCAACGACGATTTGTGTGTCGAATCCGGCTTCTGTAAAAACTCCCGCGAGTTCCATCAACCGATTCTTAGGTTCCGGTCTCAAAGCGTCATGAAGACTAAGAAAAGTATGTCCACGACCGGCATGGCGGACGATTCCCGGAGCCAGCAGGGTCGCGCCTTCTGATGTTACGCCTATGACAACACGTTCAGGGCCTAATATCTCAACCAGGCGTTCGCGGTTATTCAGGCCGTTTTGTAGGGTAATGACCAAATCCGTACTGTTCAGTCGTTCACTGAGGATTTGGGCGGTCTTGCTGGTCTGCCTGCTTTTTACGGCAACCAACACTATATTTGTTCCGGCAATCAACTCAGGATCTGATGTAATGGATACTTCGTAGGTTACTGGGTTCCCCTCGAGGTCTTCAATTCGGAGCCCGTTCCGCCGGACAGCGGCAATTTGTTCCGGCCAATGGCCAAAAAGGATGACATCAGCAACGACACTCAGGCGAGCTCCCAGAAGGCTACCTAAAGCGCCGATGCCAACCACTGCGATTCGCATCTCATGACTCCAGACCGCTTAAAAATTCATCCCATTCGGACGCATTCATGGGATAGGTATGCTCTTCGGCCGGAAAACGTCTGGCAATCACGTCCTCGCGGTAGGAGTGAAAGGCTTCTTGAATCGTTTCTCTTAAGCGGGCGTACTCTTTTACGAAGCGAGGTTGGAGACGGTCAAATAGTCCCAGCAGATCGTGATAAACAAGTACCTGGCCGTCACATCCAGCACCGGCCCCAATGCCTATGGTAGGAATTCCTACACGGCGGGTAATTACCTCGGCTACCGGCGCCGGCACCGCTTCTAGCACCATAGCATAGCAGCCAGCCTGCTCCAGAGCCAAGGCATCATCCATCAGTTTTCGAGCGGATCCGGCGGTTTTTCCTTGCACGCGATAGCCGCCAAGTTTGCTCACTGACTGAGGTGTCAAACCGACGTGGCCCATTACCGAAATGCCGGCATCGACAATAGCCTGAATGGTGCCGGCCATTTCGCGGCCACCTTCTAATTTAACGCTATCCATTCCGCTTTCTTTTAGAAATCGCGCGGCATTTCGCATGGCCTCTGCCCGGTCGGCTTGATAGGACATGAAGGGCATATCGCCCACCAAATGGGCAAATTTAGCCCCCCGAGCGACCGCGCTGCAGTGATGGAGCATTTCCTCCATTGTCACCGGTACAGTGCTCTCCAGCCCCATTATTACCATCCCTAAGGAATCTCCAACGAGAATAATGTCGATTTCGGCCGCGTCGACTAGTGCAGCTCCAGTGTAGTCATAGGCCGTCAGCATTGTGATCGGTTGTGCCTGAGTCTTCTTTCGGTTCAAGTCCAGGACTGTTATCTTTTTTCGCTCCATTCGATGCTCATTCGCCTGACCCATTTCTATACGCTCCTATGGCCCGGTTCAGCTCCAGAACGATGAGCGCAGCCTGTTCCGGGGTCAAATAAATACTTGTTTCATCGGCTTTGAACACTTTTTCGTCTTCGGGGCAGTCTTCAGTGAAGCAAAGACAAATATCATCTTCGAATGCGCTATCTGTCTCTTCGTAGTAAATATTCAGTATTAAACTTCCGTCCAACAAGGTAATTCCAGACATATCAACCCTACCTTTTGAACAAACTTCCTATCATCGTTTCGACCAATAATATATTATGAACACCAACGGGTACATCAGGAATAGTGGATTACTCCTACCAATTTTATCCATCATAAAAGGCTTGAAAAGAGAAAACTCTCCGGTGAAAATGCCGGAGAGTTTTCCGTTGGTATTTTTGGCAAGTGAAATTGCGTTTGTCAGGCTTATATGTTCAGAACCGGAAGATTGGCCACCGGTACACTTGTATTTAGATAGGAGGCGTTAACCCACCCTTGTCGACCGTCGACCAGAATTACTTTCACCCAGGTTGCCGATGAATCACGACCCAGTAGTGAGACGTTAGCCCCATTGGAGAGAGTGGTGAAAGTCGGATAAGCGACACTGGGACCGGTACGAACATTGAGCGCTCCGGCAATGACAACGCCTGTACCCATTGTCCCACCGCCAGGTGGGGGCGGGACAGGTGTTGTGCCCGTGACCGGGATCAATCCGGAGACGGGTATGCTAGTATTGATATACAACGAGCTTACCCAACCCACCACTCCATTCGGCAATGATACCTGCACCCATGTCGCGTCGCCGTTCCGATATCCAGTGAGATTCACCACCTGACCGTTGTTGAGCTTGGTGATGATTGCAAAGTTCGTACCCGGACCCCGACGAACGTTAAGCTTGTAAGAAGTGACGGTTGCCGTACCGGGGAATGGCCCACCGGTACCGCCATCTATTTGCGAATAGGAGAACCGAGCTTCGGCCAAGCCGGTGTTTTCGTAATATTCGACTCGAAGAGAGGTAGCGCCGCCGGGCACGGAGAAATCGGCGGAGAAGGTTTGCACTGGCCTGTCAAACCAGGCATCGATGATAAGCTGATTGTTGACATAGACCCGTGCGCCGTCGTCACTGGCGATGTTGAATCGGTAACGCCCTGGAGCTAGATTGGGTGTACTTGTCCATCGTGCAGAGAAACGATCAACCGGAATTTCAGCTGCCGGAGAACCAAAGCCCCAATTAAAGTTGATTGCCGGTTCATCTCGAACAACATTCGGATTACCGCTGAGGCTGACATTATTGAAATATTCAGCTCGCCAGATCGAGGTTGGTGGGGGCGGTGGTGGCGGTGCCGAGATACGTGTCCAAGTCAGGCTTACTTGCGCACGCTCAGTATTTTCAAAATATTCCAATCGTACAGGAATATTTCCACCGGCAATGTCGATATCTGCTGTGTAAGTCGTGGCTGCTTGTATGCGCCATTGATCGATAACCAATACATTATTGACCCACAGGCGCACGCCGTCGTCGGCTACTACAGTGAAGCGATATCGACCCGGATCGAAAGGCAAGGTTCGGGTCCAGCGTACGGAGAAAAAGTCTGCAGGAAAACCTGGCGCCGGGGACCCGAAGCCCCAATTGAAATTAATCGCCGAAGTTGTTCCGGTCAGGGCCGGAGCGCCACTCAGATTGACATTGGCGAAATACTCGTTGTACCAGGGCTGCCCCGGCGGTGGGGTGGGTGCTGATACCAGAGCATAGTTCATCTTGGCAACCGCTACGCCACCGGCCTCATAGTATTCGACAACGATGGTGTGATTGCCGGCGCTTAAAAAGACATCGGCCGTAATGGTTCGTACCTGGCTGTCAGACCAGGCATCAATGATGGTGACGTTATCAATTTTGACGCGCATGCCATCGTCGGCCGTGGCGGTGAAGCGATAGGTGCCGGCCGGCAGATTCGCAGTTTGTGTCCAGCGGACTGAAAAGTTGTCGGTGTACACTTCTGGCGCAGGCGACCCACCACCCCAATCAAAATCGATAGATGCGTCTTGGCGAATAAGAACCGGGTCCCCGGACATGTCGCGGTTGTTCCAATACCTGCCTTCCCACGCGCCGCCCTGAGCGCTCAAATTCATCGAACTGCTGGAGAGGGCAACGATAACAAAAACCGCGAGAACCAATCCGATAACAGAATAACGAATATTTCTATAAGCCAACCACCTGTTCATTACCACACTCCTGTTAGGGGCCACACTCTATGAAGAGATCTGTACGGAGATAACCAATAAAATGCACAGACACTCATGTGCGGCTAACACATGACATAATAATAGAATGACGTCAACTATATGTCAAGTATGGTTGGAGGAATATGCAAGGTTTTTATTCGACTATTTCACGCTGATTGACCGACGTTGATTCAAAACGCGTGAATCGCCCACGCGGCGCGTAATCTGATTCTCGTCCAGGTGTTCCAGCAGGGCAATCGCATACTTGCGACTGGTCCTTAACAAATCGCGTATTTCAGACGCGGTAACTGCCTCGTGCTGTTGCAGATATTCCAAAAGCTGGCTTACGAGACTTTGATACGTATCCATCAAATAGACAACTTCATCATTTAGTTGCCTTAACTTTCCTGTTTCGATGAGCGCATAGTAAATAGGCTCTCCGACCATCACCTTGCATTCTTTGACTCCCGGCGAGTTTACCCCCTCACGATCAAGCCTTTTGAGAAGGGCATCTATCGATCGTTCTTCCTCGCCCGAGAAGCGTATGGCATGCCCCACCAAATGTAATAAGGTGCCTTTTTCGACAATCAGGCCCGCATCCGATAAAGTGCTGATGAGTTGGTTCAACACATCCTTGGATATTTTCAGTCTGCTTCGCAGCGCTTCTCTTTCCATACCGAGGCGGTAGGGATTTTCCTTATGAAAGCGGTTGAGAAGGCTAAGTGCTTGTTCTTGAATCTTGGACCAATCCGAGGTGGCAACGAATTGGTGTCCAATTTGTAATGCTAGGCCGGATTGCTGTAAGGTTTGCATAGTGGATCTGGCAACATCGTTCTCTAAACCGGTTTTCTCTACCACATCTTTTAGTGTAAGCGGCCCGTGACGATAGAGTGCGGCTATCATCAACTCTTCGGGCGACCCCTGGGCCAACGTCTGGAACCTCTCGACCACATCTGCTTTTAACCGCCTGTAACGACGGGCAGGGAAGGGGTCTAGCACCCTGCCTCCGCCTAGCGTTACCCCTGGTGAAGGGCGTCTCAAAATCAATTTATCTCCACGAACGACCGCTACCGGGGATCCCAGAGCCAGTTGTAACCAGCCTGCCTCTCCCGGAACAATTTCATCCTGACCGATAACTCGGGCTCGGGCAAGGACGTCAGCTGCTCCAATGAATAGTTTTACCTCGGAATTATGCTTGATCGGCGCATCGTTACCCGGCAGGTGGCGATATTCAATGTCCAGTAACCTTGTTTCGCGTAGTGAGTTAGGAGTAGTAACAACTTGACCCCGCCACAGCTTTTCTCGATCAATCCCTGTCAGGTTGATCGCCACCCGACTACCGGGGTAAACGACATCCCGCTTGGTTTTGTGAGTTTGAAGTCCTCTAACGCGCCCGGATAAACGACCAGGCTGGATTTCAATTACCGCTCCGCTGGTTAATCGTCCATCAATCAGAGTGCCGGTTACTACTGTACCAAATCCGGATAGGGTGAATACCCGATCGATAGACAGGCGTGGCCGGCCAACGTCAGCTCGGGGTTCAATGGCCTGGAGATTATTTGCGAGAACATTTTTTAGCTGATCGATTCCCTGACCGGTTCGAGCTGAGACGGGAACGATCGGTGACCCGGCCAAGGCTGTACCCCTTAAGATGTCGTTCACTTCAACAGTAACTAACTCCAGCCACTCGGGATCATCAACCACGTCGATTTTTGTTAGGGCAACTACCCCTCGACTTACCTCCAACAAATCAAGAATAGCAAGGTGCTCTCGCGTTTGTGGCATCACGCCTTCATCAGCCGCTATCACGAACAGAGCCAGATCAATCCCGCCCACGCCGGCCAACATGTTCTCGATGAAATCTCCATGCCCGGGCACATCAATGACCCCAACCTCTTCTTCTCCCAGCATTAACCAGGCGAAGCCAAGATCGATCGTCATTTCCCTTTCTTTTTCTTCGATTAATCGATCAGGATCGATGCCGGTGAGAGCTTGAACAAGCGTTGATTTGCCGTGATCGACGTGGCCAGCGGTTCCAATGACATACATGTTAGCGGGGTGAGATGCAATTTCGAGAAGGTATTTTTATTCCTCGCGGATAGGTATTAGGGTCGGTTGTCGCCGGCGATTGGGATTTTGCTCAATCGCTTTCTCAATTTCATCGAGCCACGTCAAGGGCCATTTTTTGATGGCTTCCGATTGAGCTGTTTGTATTCGCAGAAATTGAGCTAGATCCTGCTGCAGCGTATCGAGTTGTTCTTCTAAACCGTGCAACTGATCGCGAAGTTCTCTTTCTCTTCGGTCGCTGATCGCTTGCCGCTGAAGTACATCAGCTTCGAAGTTCTTCCATTTTCGTTGGTCTTCATCCGTAAACTGCACCCAGCGAGATTCCAAGCGTTTTGATTCGACCCGAACCATTTCATTCGCCTCTCGTTGGAGTTGCTCGAGGTGTTCTTGAAAGTTCCTGATTGTCTCGATTGCCGTTCGAGATTCATTATACTGATTGTTGAATTTCACCCAATCCTGGGTGAAACGTTCGAGCGAAGTTTCATGTTCGTCCATGGCTCGTTGCCAACCGATCAGGCGCTGATTTCGTTCATGTTCGCCTATTTGCACCTGTTCAGTCCAATCGTTTATGCTTTTCCGAAGAAGCGTTTGTGCTTCACTCGTAGCCTGGGATGCCGTTTGAACTTTCATAAGATTTTGACCGAGAATCTCGATCCGGTTATTAATAGGCTCCCACTTTTTACTGATTTCCAAGAGGGTAGCCTGAACCTCAGCAATACCCCGATTATCTTGTTTCTCTTTCTCCTCCATTCGGGAGGTGCCAGAGTCGGCCAACCGCGTAGCGCTGCTCCTGAGCGGTGAGGTTCATGTCAATCGCAATCTCACTATGGACGAGATCGAGCGTATCCAGGCGGC
>JAWOHK010000197.1:0-9452 GCA_046485205.1 Chloroflexota bacterium
TTGTGAAGGACCTCGTCTTCGCCAAAAGATCGAATCCCCCATATCAGCCCGGCTAGAATCAATAAGGCGAACATAACCAGAAGCGCAAACCAGCCCCAGGCCCGCCGTATATTCCCATTCCCCGTTGATGTATGCGGTGAACTCATATGAATCTTCTGATTGTAACCACCTGGAAATGCGGCGCGCAACTGAAAGATAGTAAAGGGGTTTAACATGCTGAACGGATTGCTCGAACATCTGGAAAAAATGATGAAATATGCCCATATTGTCGGTTGGGGCTGCTATCTGCCTAATCGGACATTAACCAATGATGAACTTTCGCTGGTGGTGAATACGTCAGACGAATGGATATTCCAACGAACCGGCATTCGCGAACGCCATATTGCCACCTCCCAAGAGACAACTGCAACCCTGGCTTTTGAAGCGGCAGCCCGAGCGCTGGCTGTAGCCGGTCTTCATCCATCTCAAGTTGAACTCATTATCGTGGCGACTTCTACGCCGGAACACATGTTCCCTTCAACCGCGTGTCTGGTCCAGGATTACCTCGGCGCCAGTCGAGCGGGAGCGTTTGACCTGAGCGCTGCTTGCTCGGGTTTTGTCTACGCGCTGCAAATGGCTTCGCAGTCGATTGCCACCGGATCCGTGAGTAATGCCGTGGTCATTGGCTCGGAAACCATGTCGCGGGTGCTGGACTGGAATGACCGAGGTACGTGTGTTCTATTTGGTGATGGGGCCGGCGCAGTCGTTCTGAAAGGTTCCAGTATCCCCGGCGGTGTCATGGCTACTACGCTTCGTTCTGACGGGTCAGGAGCTGACTTACTTTGCTTACCGGCACTTTATCACAACCCGATTCCGATAGCCGGGTCCGAATTTTCCAGCAACGGCCACCATAAAAACATTATCGATATGGACGGCCGCCAGGTTTACCGCTTTGCCACGACAGTGATCGCGTCATCGGTTCAGGATGTTCTCAAGCAAGCCGACCTAACTCCCGATGATGTCGCCTTGATCATCCCCCATCAGGCAAATGTGCGTATCATCGAAACCGCCGCCAAAAAGCTAAAAATGCCGATTGAGAAGTTCTACATGAATGTCGAACGCACCGGCAACACCTCGGCCGCTTCTATCCCCATTGCGCTGGCCGATGCCGTGAATGATGGGCGGCTAAAGCCAAATGATAATGTAGTATTCGTCGGCTTTGGAGGAGGGCTTACTTGGGGTGCTTCTGTGGTCAAATGGGACGTCACTCCACCCCAGGTCTCTTTCATTGACCATGAATGGAAGCGCATGCGCTACATGATGGCCCGCAGCCGCTCTCGATTGAGAAGGCTCCAACGGCGGATCAGCGCGGCCGTCACCCGGCCGGAACCCGGCCATACGCCTTTGGACAATGATGGATCGTCTGAATCAATGGATTGACTTAAACCAGAAATCAACTCAAGTCGTTGATTGTGAAGCTCGGCTGAGCAGCTCCAAAAGTTTCTCTTCGTCCAGCACCCCGTCAAAATGGATACGTTGATTGATAATGACATGCGGCAAAAATTCCGCGGAGTAACGCAGTGCAGCTTCGGGGAAATTATCCGTAATAATCACGTAGGCCATGATGTTCCGGTTAGCCACAGCCGCACCGAAAATTATCTTGGCTGCCACAGAGCCTTCCATATCATCGCGGGAAGTCAGCAACTCGACATCAAACGACTTCTCACTGTTAGCCAACTTATGCAAATGGATACGAGTCATTGGTTCCAACGTTTGTCCCCGGAAGGCAACCGCCTGAATGCCGGCAACCAGCGTAGTCATTTGATAACCGGCTGGTAATCCGATTATTCGCACGCCATAATCGATGGATTCTTCAACTGTCCCCCCAAAAACACCGATGACAGGGTAATAAGGATAGTTGATGCGTCGCGGCAATAAGCGATAGGTGATATTTGGGAAGCGATTGTTTAGAATCTGAACCAGGTTGGCGGTTTCGCGCTCGGCCTGCCCGGCGTTTTCATCGCCCCAGACGTGCAGGCAGACTGGCTCCGGCAGATTACCTAGATAGTTCGGTAACGCTTGCCAGGTTTCATCGTCAAAAGGAATCGTACCGGACAGATTATTGGGATTGGTCATTATGATTGAATTATTTCTGGCTCTTGTCATTTGGGCCGTCGTTCACAGTTTAACCGCCGGTTCCCGGACCAAGATGTTCGTCCGCGGGAAAATCGGCGAGCGTGCCTATCAAGGTACCTACCGTTTAGCTTATAATCTCTTTTCGGCCGTCACCCTGATGCCTCTTTTTTATCTGATGATGACGCGGATACCAAACGCGGTTCTCTGGTCGGTTCCCATGCCTTACCAGTTGGTTAACTATGGACTGCAGATAACTGCCCTTATCGGACTCGCCATATCCTTGTTGCAAACCGATATCTGGTCTTTTATCGGCTTGCGTCAATTCGGACGCTATCTGCGTGGCGAGCCAACACCGGATCCGCCGTCGCAATTTGTCTTCGGAGGCACATATGCCCTCGTCAGGCACCCGCTTTACTTATTCAGCCTGATCTATCTCTGGAGCCGGCCGGAGATGACCCTCTCATCACTGGTTCTATGTGTCTGGGTAACACTTTATTTTTGGATCGGTTCGGTCTATGAAGAAAAGCGATTGATTCAAGAGTATGGGGCTGACTACGAACAGTATAAAGGTCAGGTTCCTCGACTCTTGCCGATCAAATTCTCCTCTTATGCTAAAACTTCGGGCAAGTAGATAGCTACTACATGGTTGTTTCTGGTTGACCACCAGGCTTCCAATCGACCGCCATGGGCGGCAACTAGATACCCGGCCGCGATCACACCCCAGTCGACACCGGTTTGTACCAAAGGGTCATTGGCCGGTTCGGCATTCAGCATGACAAAATCCGGGTGCAGTTCATTGATTAACCCAATTGATTTTTCTAGACCAACGGCCACGCGAACGGTATGGGCGGTCACTTTAACATCCACGACTAAGTGATCCCGGGCACGAATTCGCTGGACTTCGTAGCAAATGATATTTGCCAGCGCCCGTGCAAAGAGGTGTTCGTCAATAGAAACCCGAATCGAAACGGGTGAGGATTCCAGTCTGACAACCACCCCTTTTTCATTCGCCAGACCACACGTATCATGGATTACCCGGATGAGTAATGGTTCCAGATCGCAATTCGTTGGTGTAATTTGGAGCATCCCATGGCGGGCTTGATCGATGGCTACCAGACTGTCGATCATTTGCTCCAGCAATGCCGAATGAACTTTAATGGCAGTGACATATTCATACAAGGCACTATCTGCGTCCGATGGTAAGTCTGCTTCAAGCAGATGGGCATAACCCTGGATCACCGATAGGGGCGTACGCAGATCGTGGGCGGTCATCGATGGCAGACAAGAAGGCTTCCTGGATTCGTTGACGGATACAGATATTGTCATTTGAATGTCTCCTTCTGGCCGGTCAAATTCAACCTCACCTCATCATCGATTCGCCACCGGACTGTCTGGGGCTTCAATTTCGAGCGCGAAATGTTATTTACCTTTGCTATTGTAGCGCTTTTTCCATTCATACAATTTGTTGATCGCCTGAAGTGGCGTTAGGGCATCCACATCAAGGTGCTCCAGTTCCTCCAGAAACGGGCTGGCTTCAGGAAACAATGCGACTTGTTGTCCGCGTGACAATCGGCTAGGCTCAACAGCGGCCGTTGGAGCGTGTTTTTCCAGGTCGCGCAAAACTTCACTGGCCCGTTGAATGACATCGCGCGGCAACCCAGCCAAATGAGCCACGTGGATCCCATAACTTCGATCGGCCCCGCCCGGGACAATACGATGCAAAAAAGTGACTTCACCACCGGCTTCCGCGACATCGACGTTGAAATTAGTCACGCCAGGCAAAAAATCAGCCAACCCGGTCAATTCATGATAGTGGGTGGCAAACAACGTTCGTGGTTTCAGCCGCGGATGATTATGCAGGTACTCGACAATAGCCCAGGCTAATGATAGCCCGTCGTAGGTACTGGTGCCGCGGCCGATCTCGTCGAGAATGAGGAGCGACCGGTGGGTGGCGTGGTGCAGAATTTCAGCCGTCTCGACCATCTCTACCATGAAAGTCGAGCGCCCGGCGTGGAGTTCATCGTGAGCTCCGATGCGAGTGAAGATGCGGTCGACAAGGCCGATTTGGGCGGAAGAGGCCGGTACATAACTGCCAATTTGAGCCATCAGGGTAATCAGGGCGACCTGGCGAAGATAGGTTGATTTCCCACTCATATTTGGCCCGGTGATAATGTGAATTCGCGGCGCTGCGCTCGAGCCATTCTCTTCACCCAGGGCTGTGTTGTTGGGCACGAACCGCTCGCCGCGTCCTTTCCCGGGAATCAACCCCTCGGTCATGACTTGTTCTACAACCGGGTGGCGGCCGTCTTCGATATGGAGAGCGATCGCCTCGGACAGGACCGGTCGTACATAATCGTTGAGGGAAGCGACCTCTGCCATTGAGGCAGCGACATCCAGTTCGGCCAGAGCACTCGCCGTTCCGAGCAACGACTCGCTGAAACCTGACACATGCTGGCATAGTTCGGAAAAAAGCCGGCGTTCGATTTGTAATATTCGCTCATCAGCGTTGAGAATCAATGTCTCATATTCTTTCAGTTCCGGGGTGATATACCGCTCGGCGTTGGTCAAAGTTTGTTTTCGAATGTAGTCCGAGGGCACCAGGTGGGAATTGGCATGCGTCACCTCGATATAATAGCCGAATACTTTATTAAACCCGACTTTTAAGGATTGAATGCCGCTTCTCTCCCGCTCGCGAGGCTCCAGTTGGGCGACCCAATCGCGCGCATGAGCGGAAGTGCTGACCACTCCATCTAGTTCAGCCGAAAAGCCGGGGCGCATAAACCCGTTGCGGTTCAGATTGGTCGGCGCGTCTTCGATTAACGCCTTGGCAAGCGTCTGGTTCAAATCCGGACAAGGGTCAAGTCGCGTGCAGATCACGTTCAGGATGGAAACGCCTTCGACAATTTTTTTCAACCGAGCCACATTCGCCAGCGCCAGGCCGATATATTCAAGATCTCTAGGGTTTGCCCGGCCGCTTAACACGCGATTTGCCAGTCGCTCCAGATCGGGTAATCCTTTCAATCCCTGGCGCAAATCTGCTCGAAGCATGGCATCGTTGACTAATAATTCAACTTGATCGAGCCGTTCGTTGAGGGCGGGCTGGCTGATTAAAGGTTGGGTAACGCGCTGCCGCAAAAGGCGTGCGCCTAATGGGGTGATCGTCTTGTCCAGGACTGACAGCAAACTACCAGCTCGCTCGCCGCCTACAGCATTGGTCAGTTCCAGGTGCCGGCGGGTGGCGACGCTGAGAGCCATAAAGCCATCGGTCGAATAAGTTCGCAATCGTTGAATTTGGTCAACACGACCACGTTGTGTCTCTTGTAGATAAAAGAGAAGCGCTCCGGCCGTACGCACCGCCAACGGTTTGTGCTCACACCCAAAAGCATCAAGGCTGGCTACCTGGAAATGTCGCAACAGCGTTTGGCGGGCATTACCCAATTCAAAGCGCCACTCCGGTAAAGAACTCACTGTCTTAATATCTGGAAAATAAGCGTCAAACTCTTCGGGGACTAATAGCTCGGACGGTGATAAGCGAGCCAGCTCTTCACTCAAATCGTGACGGCCGGCCAACTGTGTTGTGGCGAATTCTCCGGTGGTAACGTCGGAATAGGCCAGACCGGCTCGCCCTTCTTCGATGACGACTGCGACCAGATAGTTGTTGCGTCCGGCGGCCAGCATACCCGGCTCAATCACCGTTCCCGCGGTGAAAACCCGGACGACCTCGCGCGGCATCAATCCGTTCACTAATTCGCTCCCGATTTGTTCACATAGGGCAACTTTGTAACCTTTGGCGATCAACCGCGCTATATAGCTTTCAGCGGCATGGTGGGGAACGCCGGCCATCGGCACGCGATGCTTCTTGCCTTGCGGACGGCTGGTTAACACCAGATCCAATTCGCGGGCAACAACTGAGGCATCATCGTCAAAGGTCTCATAGAAGTCACCCAGTCGAAAAAACACAACGGCATCGGGATGTTGCGCCTTGACATTCAGATATTGCTGACGACTGGGAGTGACGGTTTCGCCGGACATAAAAGTATGGGTTAATCCAAGATTGCTAGACGCTCAAATTGTAAACGTCCTTGAGCATCTGTCGTACGCCATCAAATGTTGGGGTAACGGTGGGAAGCCTCGGCGGGGCCAGACCTTGATCCTTAAAGCCGGTTGATGTCATCAGGCAAACCACCGGTCCCTCGAAGCGGAAACCCATTCCCGCTGCTTGTCTCGCCCCGGCCAAACCAACTGCACCAGACAATTCAGCCCACAGTCCCTGGCGACCTAGCGCGGCCTGAGCAACGAACATCTCTTCGTCCGTCACTGCCAGCGCCTCGCCCTCGCTCTCCCGCACAGCCAATACGCCTCGATAGCTGTTGGCGCCGACAACGATGCTATAGGCGGCCGTGGGCTTTTCTTCAACCTGCGCCACTACCTTATTTTTCAGGAGGGCTTCTCTCAACGGCGCGCCTGCTGACGGCTCGCAGGCAAAAAGTTGCGGCGCAGGTCCCGCCTGGCCGATATCACGCAACTCTCGGAAGCCTAGCCAGATGCCATAGAGAAGTTCGGCATAGCCGGTCGGCACAAAGACCGCCCCCGGAAGGCGGCCGCCCAGTTGTTGATAAATCTCATAAGCAATGGTTTTATACCCTTCCGGACCGAATGGATGGCCGGTGTGTGTCTCGGTTATACTGCTGGCGGGATGAAATCCAGCTTTGTCAACCAGCTCCCGCATGATCGGGCGCCGCAGTGGGCGGGGGAGCG
Source organism: Chloroflexota bacterium (assembly GCA_046485205.1). GTDB lineage: Bacteria > Chloroflexota > Anaerolineae > Promineifilales > Promineifilaceae > Promineifilum. The sequence goes on from JAWOHK010000197.1 coordinate 6,874, forward strand.
GGACAACGGCCGCCCCATAGGCCATGACCATGCGCAGGATATGGGGTTCGGTCGCCTCAGTAATGAACAGGACGCACGGCAAGCCGGCCCGGGCCGCATAAGCGGCGGCTGCCGCGCCATGATTGCCGGAGGAGGCGACCGTTACACCGGGGGCGTCACTCAGAACTGCAGCACTGACCGTGCACAAATTCAGACGATCCTTATGACTGGCGGTCGGGTTTCGACTTTCATCCTTGATGTACAGATCACCATCCAATCCAAGCCAATCACTCAGGGCTGACAGTTTAACCAAAGGGGTTCCACCCTCGCCCATCGAAAGGCCATTGACCAGTGGCGGCAACAGCTCTTGCCAGCGGTCCAATCCTGGAAAAGGCATCCGGGAAAAGAAATCTTCCGGTGTTTGGGTGTAATCGAATGCTACCGCCAGGGGGTACTGAATTTCAGATGTGCTGGTTGACGGACATCCTTCCAAAAGAGGAGGAAATAGGGGGTATATAAGATTCGGATCGCCAAGAGAGCGTTGGCCGACTGCCAATGAATCGCCCGGCTGTGAGGCTTGGAAATCTGATTTCATTGGCTAATATCACCGGCCTCGTGTTCTGCCTGCCATACTTGCAATCGATCGCGGTGGCGCTCTTCCAACTTGACCAACGGGCGGACTGTTTTCATCATCGTATGGCAGTCGTCGTAGGGCAAGTCTTGATGGCGCATGAGATAGGCGGCTACGACTGTAGCCGACCGGCCACGACCTTTTGCACAGTGAACTAGTACGGTACGACCTTGATTAATTTGCTCATCGATCCAGTCAGCCCCTTCGCTCAAATATTGCGGGGAAGGCACCAAGGCGTCAAGAACTTTCAACCGATGGTAGGCAATATCATGGGCCTTGTAAAATGCCAGGTTTCCTTCACGCTCGGCGCGCATATCAAGGACAGCCGTAATGTCATTATCAAGAAGGAACTGGTAATCACGTTCGTAGGTCGGTGCTCCACCGAGCCATAATTGGGGCGTGATCTTGTCGAACCAACGATGCCCCTGAATTCGCTCGTAGGTATACCGGATGGCCGGATAGAACTTGTCGAATAGCCAATGTAACGGGTTCATATTATCGAAGGATACACTCCGTGAACCAGCCTGGCAACGAACTAGGCACTCAGTTAATCAGGTCGCACAGCCATCTGATCGGCAATAATTCGATCGAGCATGGCGTCAAAAGCCGGATCGACAGCCCGGGCCGCCGGGTTGGCATCGTACCAGGTCATAATTTCCTGAGCGCCTTCGGCAAATGGTATGTGGGCCTGAAAATCCGGGACAATCTGCCGAATCTTACTGTTATCAAAAATCGTGCTATGAGACTTGTCACCTAATAGGCTATCTCCCCAATCACGATCGTAACGAGCTACTGTCTTCGAAGGCACATGAACAACCTGTAGCCCGACCCCTGCGGCTTCAGCCACCATCCCAACGATCTGATTCCACGTCAACCATTCATCCGACGTAATGTGAAAGGCCTGGCCAATTGCGCGATCATTACCCAACAATTGGACAAAAGCCCGGGCAAAATCCTGATGGTGGGTCAGTGTCCAGATGGAGGTTCCATCGCCATGAATGACGATCGGTTTGCCCCGTCGCAGGCGATCGACTACAGTGTAGCGGCCGCGAAAGGGCAATAATGTTCGATCATAGGTGTGAGAAGGACGGACGATGGTAACGGGAAATGATTCATTTTCATACGCCGTCATTAAGACATTTTCGCAGGCTATTTTGTTGCGGGAATACTCCCAAAAAGGGTTGTCAAGTGGCGTCTCTTCGGTAATGGGAAGGCGGGCCGGCGGCTTTTGATAGGCCGAAGCAGAGCTGATGAAAATGTAGTGGCCGGTTCGATCGCGAAACAGCTCGAGATCAGCCCGTACATGCTCCTCAGTAAAGGCGATCCACTCCACAACCACATCAAAGACATGGTCACGAAGTAACCAGGCGGCCGATTGCTGATCGCGGATGTCACCCTGGAGCGTTTTGACGCCGGCTGGAACCGGGCGATCGGTTTGGCCACGATTGAACAAGTAGAGATCTATTCCGCGATCAAGTGCCAACGCGGAACTTGCTGAACTGATGATGCCGGTACCGCCGATAAACAAAACCTTCATTTTCTAACCTCAATTATCAAAGCCCAAACCATTGGTAGGGAAACAAATTAAGCGTCAACAGGATAAGGGCGACCATTCGCGCAGTTTTTCCCAGCAGCACCCAAATCGTAAACGACCGTAGTTCCGTATGGACCGCCCCAGCGACCAAGGTCAAGGGATCCCCGATAAAGGGTAACCATGAAAAAAACAAGGCAATCGGTCCCCATCGATGAAAGAATACCTCTGCCCGCACCAACCAGCGAGGCTCGTACTTTACATAACGAGAAAGGACGAAATCTGTACCTTTCCGGCCAATGAAATAGTTGGTTAGCGATCCCAGGAAACTGCCGATGATGGCCGTAATGCCAACCAAAATAGGGTTATAGCCGATGACAACCATACCGACCACCGCCACTTCTGCACTGAGAGGAAATATGGTCGCCGAAACATAAC
>JAWOHK010000242.1:0-28932 GCA_046485205.1 Chloroflexota bacterium
AAACTGGCTGGCAAAATATATGATACAGACACCCACCAGCGGGATAGCGGTTTGAAGGATAAGCTCCACACCAATCGAGAAAGCGTCATCCATGAACACGGTGTGGACGTAAAGAGCGCGAATGAGAGCGACAACGACAGCCACCAGCGCAAAAGCGCGATTTGCGGGGCCGTTGGGCCAGCTGGTGAAGACGACGACGGCTAACAGCCAAAATACCAAGCTCATAATCATGTCGGGTAGCCTGACATCGAAAAAGTGGCTTAGAGTGAATAACCTCAATGGAACCGTTATGGTCTCAATCGTGCCACTTCCGACCGGTATACTATTCAGGGTTACCGATTGTCTTCCCGACGTAGCAACCTCGGCAACGTTCTTGCGAACGCCCGGGTAATAAGGCTGGTTTTCTATCCGCAGCAGCCGATCGCCATGATCAAGGCGGTTCCGGATCAGGCCGGACCACCAGATTGGGGTATTGGCATCAACTTCGCCGGTATTAGCCGACGACCGTCGAAAACTGATGTAACCAGGGAACGATTGGCCAATATCGCGGGCAATATCGAAGAACCCGATCAAAGACAGGATGCCGCAAATAATGATCACCCATACGAGCCAATCGCGATAATATCGCCGGCTCGGGATGTCACGGTTCAATCAACCTTCTCCAATCCTGAAAGATCATAAATCATAAATGCCTTGGCCAACAATATTGCCTTGCGAAGCATCGGTGACTCAGTCTCGACATCGCCCAGGCCAAGTTTGTCGTAGATGCGGCTGACATGATTCTCAACAGTTTTGGCTTTGATGCCGAGCACTTCGGATATTCCCTGGTTGTTTTGCGAATTAGCCAGCAGGGAAGCGATATCCAGCTCCCGAGGGGAGAGCAAGGGGATTAATTGCACAGCTCGTTCGACCCAGGGCCGTTCGGCCGGCGTCAGGTGTGCGCGGACATCCCGAATCAGTTCGTTGCGGGTGATGACGCCGTTAACATCGAGGATGACCCGCCCGGCAACGGTATCATAAAGCGCCTGTAGTAATTTTTCCGGCCGGTTGCCTTTGAGCAGATAGGCCACCCCGCGTATGCCATCCCGAATTAGTTCCCATACCTGGCTGCTGCGATCCTCGTAAGCAGAAAATATAACGATGCCCAGCATCGCATCCATTTTTTTCAACCGGCGCACCAGATTGAGCCCAACACTTTCACTGGTAAGGGCCTTATTATCTCCATCGGTAGGGATGACGATATCGACCACCGCCGCCCAGGGGCGCCTGGATTCGGCCAGGGCGAATGCTTCGGCCTCATCACCCGCTTCAAGCGTTCTGAATCCTCGGCTACGCAGATAAAGAGCAACCCCGTCGCGATTAAACGCGTTGTCGTCTACGATCAAAATCTGGTGATCAGGATTTACGATGAGATCTGGAATTGTCACGATTATCTACCCCAATTGCTAGCCCAACTCAGCGCCTATGAGAACGATCCTATTATAGCATGAAGACCAATGTTACAACTCGCAAAATATGGACGAGTTCTTATTCGTATAAGTGATATGCGGTATAATGCCTGAGAAGAAAAGGAGGTTATTGTGCAAATCATAAAGACAATCTTGGCGGTTGTGGCGATATTTATCGCTATCACAGGAATTATCCTGTGCGCGGTAGGCATTGGTTATAGTTGGATTCTCAATGAACCGGTGACAAACACCCTGGTAAATGTGGCCGGCAGCGCCACTCAAGCCTTGACAGTCGTAGATGAAAGCATCACCCGAATAAACGGTAATCTCAATGTTGCCCGATCGGCCGTTAATAGGATTGACGGTGCGGCTCGGGCGACAGGCGATGTCATCGTGGAGACCGACCTGGCCTATGAAATACTGGATAGAACGGTCGGCGATACGCTCTTTCCGGAAATCGTGGCCGCGCGCGAAACCACTCACGCCCTGGCGGAGACAATTGTCGCTGTAAACGCCGCCCTGGTAAGTGCCAATCAACTCCCGTTCTTTAACTCGCCGACCCTGACTGAAGAAATAAACGCGGCAGCTAACTTACTGACCAGCGCGCGAGATCGAGTTCAAGAAATTCGGACCGAATTGCAATTGATCAAAGAGACAGGTGTCGGCCGCGCCGTAACTAATATCACGGGTATTACCGAGCCCCTTATTGATAATATTGATTCCGCCCAGGGAAATTTGAACGAGGCGCAGACCAACGTCCGCCGTAACCTGGCTCAAGTCGATGCCACTCGCGTCCGGTTGCCCGGCCTCATTGACCTGGCTTCGGTAGGGGTCACCCTCGTCTTATTGTGGCTGATCATTGCCCAACTCAGCATTCTCATCCTAAGCTGGCTCTATCTGTACCGAGCCGGTTAGTGTTGGTATCAGATACTCCCATCGTCAAGCCCGCTGATCGGTGCAAGCTTTCAAACAGCCCTATCGCTGGGTAATTGGGTATTCGCTGGGCCGGCTATTGACCTAGACCATATGTTCGGTTTATGGTATTATTATTGCCGGCACATAACTGGCGCCACCGGCATCTCTGCGGTTTATAATTAAGGAGAAACAACATGCCTATAGTGAAACAATACCCTGACGGTGTATTTAGCTGGATTGACCTGACGACGACCGATGTGGCCGGCGCGAAGGAGTTTTATAGCGGATTATTTGGTTGGTCGGCTGACGATGTGCCGACCGGCGATGGTCCCGATTACACAATGTTCCGCATTGATGGACATTCTGTAGCCGGAGCGGGGCCGATGGACCCCGCTATGCAAGCAAATGGTGCTCCTCCGGTGTGGATATCCTATGTTAGCCATCATGATATTGATGCCGTAGCGACGCGGGCGACGGAGGCGGGCGGGGTGGTCTTTATGCCGCCGATGGACGTCATGGAAGAAGGGCGATTGGCACTCGTCCAGGACCCGGCCGGCGCGGTGTTCGGCCTCTGGCAACCTCGTAATCACCTTGGCGCCTCCTTGGTCAACCAGCCCAACACCCTCGTCTGGAATGAGCTGCAAACACGCGACACGGCCGCCGCGCGCGCGTTTTATCAGCAGGTCTTCGGTTGGTCCGATCAAGTGGACAACAACAACTATGTGACCTTCAAGAATAACGACCGCGCTCAATGCGGATCATTGCAACTGGATGATTCCTGGGGTGACGCGCCAGTAAATTGGCAGGTTTATTTTATGGTTGAGGATGTCGATGCAACCGCAGCGCGAGTGACAGAACTGGGTGGCATGGTTCTGATGGGTCCTCGTCAGATAACTGGATGGGGGCGGCTGATGGTCGTACGCGACCCTCAAGGAGCTACATTTTCAGTGATGGAATTTGACGGCCCGGTGGCTGATCCGCCGGGATAATCGACAATTTTCAGTATGAACAGAAGACCCTGCAGAAAAAGGCGGGGTCTTTTTGATCAGCTCTTTATTTCTGTTGGCGGGCGTAATTTGAAACTGTGGGGCTCGACACCTGATCGCTCGAATTGTGCGCCATAGACAAGTACTGGACCGTCATCCAACATACGGCCGCCAAACCAGGTACAAAATTCTGCAGCAATGCCTTGCGGCGAGCCTTCATTCCGCTCACCCAACAGGCGGTCGATCATCCGATTGGCAGCCGGATGATCCAATAAGCCATCCACGACTTCTTCTTGTGTGACCCAAGTGCGGGTAATCCGAAAGCGACGGCGAATGACCTGGGCCACCACCGGTAGCGATTCATCCATATTGAAGATGGAACTTATCGGTTGTTTGGCACGTGCCTTACGAGCGATCGTGGTTGCCTGGGCCACGGGTTCCGGCGGTAATTGCTCCATGTGTAAGGCCAGTTTTTGAGCGGCAATACTCAGGTTGGCTACTCGCCCATCACTAAAACAAACGTCCATCGTTGTCTCGCTCAGACTTATGACGACGAAGGTGCCGTGGCGGTTGCTATAGGATTGGCCGACTTCAAATGGGTGTGACATAACCCGGATTCCCATTACTCCCTATTCATTATAACACAATTTTAAGTTGAAGCGTGTAGGTGAGGTAGCCTGCCATCGTAATTATCCTACTAACGAGGGGGTTGGGTGTTTGAGGGGCGGCGTTTGGTTGTCAACATGGTCATCACAAAGAATATATAGACCAGGACTGAGATAAGAGCCAATCCGCCAGCCGTCGGCAAACCACCGAACGCCCCGGTTCCTCCGACGAAGGCAGCCAAACCCAGAAGCAGCCAGACCAGGGAATGGCCCCAACGCAAAACGAACTGGCGCCAACCGCTTTGGGTCTCCAAGTTATGAGGCCAAACGAAAAGAAAGGCGAACGCCAGCAAGAAGCAAGGAACACCGTATAGGCCCAACGGGACACCAAAAAGGGTTGGATTCATGCGAACTTCCTGGTAGCAGTTTATCTTAACTGACGTCTAGTGCAACGACCGTCTCGTCATTTTTCACCCCACGATTGGTGCCTGAATCGCCTCACGGGAGTCAGGGTTGCCGGGTAAATGATCCGGTTAATATAGGATCAGATCCACACAGGAAGGGTAGATCGATAGAGGCTTGTGAGGTCAGACTCTGGCCGTCGGGCGATAAGTTGGCCGACAAACGGATGGTGATGGCCATCCCTTGAACTTCCACAACAGCGACGGTATCCAGGTGATTGGGGTTTGTGGGATCGGTGCGCCCGGATGCGGATTGCATGCCGGCAGGCACCGCCTGGCGACCACAGTTCCCACCGTCAATCACCAGTCCCTGACCGATCTGGATGGTGCCGGATACGGTGTCGCCATTTTGAATCAAAACCAGATTGACGTCCGCGCGGCTGCCTTCGCTGCCCGACATGGTTCCGGCAAACGTACCCGTGAAAGGACCTCCGGAGATGAGAGTGCTATCGATTAGCGGAGGCACTTCAGTTGACGCCGGCGGCAGCGTAGCAACAACAGTCGCAACCGCTGTGGGTGTCGGCAACAAACCGGCATCGACTGTTGCTGGCAAAGCCAAGGAGGTGGAAGCGCGGGTGGTATTATACAGCCAGCTACCCGCAGCAAGGCCGGCGGCGCAAAGCACAGCCAGCCCGACGATCAACAGAATTGCAAAGAGATATTTCATAGCGTATGCAACTATAACGAATTGAGGCCGGCTGTGGTTCTAGGATTAGGTAATTTTTAATGATGGTAACACCGCTTGTCCGGCTCCTTGAATCCAGGCATCAGCTTTCTCATGGGGAATAGATGCCAACTCCGCGATCATCGTTTCGAGGGGAATGGTATCAGCCGGGTCAAATAAATCGGTCAAGGGCTTTACCCACGCCCGTGTTTCCAGCCAGGTGTGTGGCGCGGCGAGGACCGAATGCGCCAGCCGAGCGGCTAATTCCGGCCTTCCAAACGCCGCCGCCATGTAGGCTAATGATGCCACCGGCAATCCACCCAAGTCATGCCGGTGACTGGCGTTTACCAGTTGGAGAGCGTGAAGCAGATACCCCAAGGCATCATCGAACTGTTCCAGCCCCATATAGGCCCGGCCCAAGCCACATAAGGCGTAAACCCGGCTCCATGTATTGCCCATCTCAGCCCATTCAAGATACTGTCGAAAATGACCGATGGCCGCCACATATACATTAGCGGCCTCGCTCAGGCTCTGGTCCCCATCTGGGTTCGCGCGCATGAGGGCCAGATCACCCATTCCCCGGTGATAGTAGGCCACACCCATATCCACCGCCATTTGCTCAAAAAGCGGACGGGCACGCTCATACCATTGACGGGCTACCATAGCGCGGCCAGGGTTCTCGACCTCATTTACAATGGCCATGACCCGGTAAATCTCCCCGATTTCCCAGGCGCACCAAGCCTCATCATAGGACAAGCCAAACTCTTCGGCCAGGACCGCCGCCATCTGGCGTTTGCCCAAGGCTCGCTCGACCGAGTGGTAGCGCAACGCATAAATACTATCCCAGCTCAACGTCCAGACCTCAAGACGATAATTGCCAACTCGCCGGCTCATGTCCAGCATTTCGTCCAGCACCGGAAACATGAGAGCCGGCCGCCCTTGTTGTAGATAAAGTTCCCGGCGAAGCAGGAAGATCACCCACAGCAAACCCCAATTACCGACTGACTCGGCCAGCGGCTCGGCTTGTTTAAGAAAAGCCAACCCTTCTTCATAGCGGCCGAGCAAGGCGCTAATCTCCGCTTCGTCGGTATAACTGGTCGCCGTGGCATCGTGATTACCCAATTGTTCGAACACGGCCACCGCTTCGCTCATCAGGCGACGCGCTTCCAGAAGTTCATTTTCGGGGGCGAATTCGCGGGTGAGCAACCGCCCCAGTGATTGGCGGGTCATCGCCAGGGTAAAGACATCTACGTCGCCCGGATCGGCTACATAGGCCCGTAAATTGGCAATCGCGGCCGGGCGATCGACCCGCCAGCCATAAATTAGGTTGAGGAGGTTATACCAGATCCCCAAACGTTCTGGTGCGGCGTCCCCCAATCTCTGGATGATATCCCAGGCTTGGGTAATATCGACCTGGGGAAATTCCGATGTCATGTAATTGACGTAGATCGTCGATCGAGCGATTAACAGGGCGGCCAGCAGTGTATCATCTTTCGGATATGAGTTGGCAGATGTATGACCGGCCTCTCCCCAGGCTTTGATAGCCATATCCAGAAGCGGGCCAACATCCGTGCCAACGAAACGTGTGGTCGAGTAGAGGAACAAGGGCAGCAACATTTGATCGACCAGGCGCTCGAACTCACCTTGACGGGTCCAATGTTCCCAGGCTTCGCGTATGTCATCGAATTCTTCGGCCACTGCGTCCAAGGCTTTGACCTGTTCATGGCCGATCATCCGGCGTTGTTGGCTTTCCAGGAAGCGAGCATAGAATCGTGCCTGGCGATCTCGGACCCCGGCTTCCAACTCCGGGTTAATCTCCAGCTTCTCTTCAGCATACTGGCGCAACAATTCGTGAATATGGAATCGGCCGCTAGCCAGGACAGGACGGGGAGCATCATGGGATGGAGTCTGATCGCTGCCGGGTGGGACTTCATCGCTTGTCTGAAGCCACGACTTGTTGACCAGGCCCAGGAAATCGCGCAAGCTGGCGGCCGCCACAAATTCGGCCGCCTCACGCCGGAAGCCGCCCCGAAACACGGCCAGCATAGGTAGGATGGCCCGTTCACGATCGCTCAGCAGTTGCCAGGACGTGTCAAACACAGCCCGAATGCTGCGTTGGCGATCCGGTATGCCAAGTTGCTCTGTGCTTAGAATATCGAGGCAACGCTCGATTTCTTCGGCGATCTCCGACAGAGGCAAAGCTTCGAGCCAGGCGGCCGCCAGTTCAATGCCCAGGGGCAATCCCTGTACTTGGCGGCAGATGCGGGCAATATCAACCGCGCTTTCCGGAGTGATTGAGAATCCGGGGCGGACGCGCGAAGCGCTCTGGCAGAATAGTTTGATCGCACTAAATTCGGCGGCTTCGGCCAACAATTTATCCTGACTTAAGGTTTGCCAGTGACGGGCGGTTAGCAGCGACGGTGTGCGCATGCCGGTAATGGGTATCAAGTGCTCGCCCTGAATATTTAGCCGGGTCCGGGATGTGACCAAGATTCCGCTCCCGGGAGATTCGGCCAGAATATCGATGGGCAGAGACGTGCCGCCATCGGACAACAGGTGCTCCAGATTGTCCAGCACCAGCAGGACGCGTTTCCGGCGCAGGAAGTCCAAAAGTTGAATTCGGGATGACTCCTCACTTTGGCGAAAGCGATAGCCGACAGATTGGGCGACGGCCGACACCATTGAGTCGGCCGTTGACAGAGGAGCCAGGGCGATGAAATAAATGCCGTCATGGAAGCGAGGTAAATAATCGCGAGAAAGCTCGTGGGCCGCTTCGATGGCCAATCGTGTTTTCCCGGCCCCACCCGGACCGATAAGCGATAATAGGCGCACCGTTGGATCATTGAGTCGATCCACTATCTGCCGGACCTCAGACGGACGGCCGATAAAGCCCGTCGCGGGAGTAGGCAGATTGATGATGAACTCGCCCAGTGAGCGCAGCGGCGGGAATTCGGAGGGCAAGTCGGGGACGATCAATTGGAGAATACGTTCTGGGCGCGACAATCCCTTGAGTTGATGGTCGCCCAAGTCGCGCAACTCCATCCCTTCGGGCAACTGGTCATCACACAGCGCTGCGGTTATCGTTGAAACTAGGATTTGCCCGCCATGTCCGGCGGACATGATCCGGGCTGCACGATTGACCGAAACGCCGTGGTAGTCCCGTTCGCGAATCTCCGCTTCACCGGTGTTAATTCCCATTCTGGCCATGAGCCGGTCGGGGGTAGTATCGCTCCACGGGTCTGCCAGAAATGTGGTTTGAGCCAGGATGGCAGCCTGGATGGCGTCGATGGCTCGTTCGAAGACAGCGTAAGCGCCGTCCCCGGTGGTTTTGACGATGTGGCCGTTATGGGCTGTGACGCATTGGCGCAGCAAGACGTCATGATGCGACAGTGCCGCCCGCATGCCCTGGGGATGACGTTCCCAGATCTGCGTGCTGCCTTCAATATCACTGAAAAGAAAGGTAACCGTTCCGGTTGGCAGGATTCCGCTCATTTTCAGGTTCGATTATAGCCCGGATGGTAGAGGGGAGGTAGGAAGCTGCCTGCGCGGCCCCCTGGCGAGCGATCGACTAACCGGAGGTTAATCCAGGCAAAGAGTTGACTGTCTGATCGGTATTGGGGTAATCAGCCAGGGGGAGATGAATGATCTCGCGGCGGACAAATGGCGATCGATCGGCCGCGGGATCCAACCACCCAAGTTTAGCGGCGATTTCATCGGGTATTATGATCACCTGCGGCTGGGCATCTCGAGCTCCGTAACTTTGGTCAATGCATTCCTTGTGAAAGGCTATGTGGTCATGATCTAATGGGTGCGGTGAAGTGTTGACTTCTTCTCCCGCTTCACCCTGAACGGTAAACCAGTAAAGGTATTCCTCGTCATCGATCATTTCACGAAAGATGACCTCAATTGTCATCTCTTCGCGCACAAGTGTCTCCTTGACTTCATCCATGCGAGAATTGAGCATGGCCAGCCATTCATCTACCCGGGCGGACTTACCGGATTTCACACGAAAACGGGTTAATTCAACGCGCATGGATTTCTTCTCAATTCCTATACTTGAGGCCCAATGGTCGGATGATAACGATGGCCTAAAAGACCGATCTCAGGCGGCCAGCAATCCTTCTGTGGAGATGCGATTCGAAATCTCCATTGTAAATTGCGTGTAGCGATCATCCATTCCGGCAATCCCACCTTCCAGCAAAACCGCTTGGTAGCCTCGTTCCTCTGCGCCACGCAAGGTGGACAAAACACATTGCTCGGCTACATACCCACTGATGACGACCGTATCGATGCGAATTGAGCGCAAGAGTGAATCCAGACCCGTATTCCAAAAAGCATTACCGGTCGTCTTGGAGATGCGGGTATCCGTCGGGCGGCAATCGAAGCGCTCGTCAATCAACCAGGATTGTGACCGGGCCGGCAATCGATTTGACGTGTGTTGTACGAAGACGATGGACCAGCCGCGCTTCCGGAAAAGGCCGATGGCCTGGTTGATCACAGGAATGGTTGCCTCAAAAGAACCGGCATTAGGGTTACCGGCTGAGAAGAAGTCATTTTGCGGGTCGATGATCAGCAAAGCAGGTTTCATGATCGACTGAGTGGTCCATAAATTGGTCAAAGAATCTTTCGCCATGCGGATATTCGCTGCGGCCGGCATATGGCTTTGGCACGGCGAACAGTTGAGATCTCAACGCCTTTAGTTATCTGTAACCGGGTGTGCGTATTTCCGGCTGCCAACATCAGCATGGTATCACGCCATGCCCGGCTACGCCACCGCGCCAACAAGCGCGACAGCAGCCATTCATCCGCTGGGCCCATGGCCATATCAATCCGCCGCATAAATGGCATTTCTGGCGCAAGGATATCATCCTGGACGTCATCAATCGTGCGGCCGATGATATCATTCACATATTGGTAGTCGGCCAGGCGCGCGGCTCGCCCGGAACTGTTCAGTGTATTCCACTCCGGGCGCAGCAATTCTTCCAATGTCAGAACCAGGTCGTAGTTGATATGGGCATTAATGCCCAGGAGAAGCAGCTGCAGGGGCTGGATCGCGGTATTGTGACACGATTGGTGCGCGATCTGCCAGACGCGAGGTGACTGAAGCGGCTCTTCCTCATAAGCAGCCAGGGCTTCAAAATAATAGTCGGCAAATCGGCCAATGAATCGGTAGGCCCACTCAGAATCGTGAAATTCCTGCTGGCGGACGGAAGCCGTCATGTTATGGGTCATCATCGTGTAGCAAGCCAAAAAGATCGCTCGTCGATCGGTGGCGTGCTCCCACTCCCGACTTTTGGACTGCATTTTGATTAGGAGTGGATCTTCCACGTTATCAAACATAAGTGACACTTAAAGAACTCATCAGGTGATTGAACCGCTAAATTAATCAAACGACTCCGGCCGGTATGGAGCTTCAGCCTCGATCAAGCCGACAAACTGCGGCAGATCGCTTTGGCCCAGCATTTGCCGGATAGCCAGTATTTCACCCATGTGGAACCAGTAGTGATAGGTGATTCGGCGCAACGCTGATCCGATTGACTGATAGGTCAGCGCATCAAATCGTTGCAAGTCTGCTTGCAATGATGTCGTTGTCAGGCTATCCAGAAAGGGATCGGCCGCCGTCGCAACGGCCGACCATATCTCGAACATTTCTGCTAAAGACGGTGTCGATATCGGCCCGCCAAACTGGAATTGATCGTTCAGTTGCGGGTATAGGATGATATCCTGGGCCAGCGTCAGCCAGTATCGCTGTTCATGCCAGGCTAGATGGCCGACTATCCAACTGATGCAGTTCATGCGCCCAAAATGATTTTTGGCATCCTCTTCAACAACTCCGTCGAGCGCGCGCAACCACTCATGACGGGTGAAACGGAACTGGTCGATGAGGGGATGGGTCATAGATTTATGACTCGCATGTGGTTTACTGATTGCCGGATTAACTCGCGCAGAATTGGCTCATCCACGTCGGCCAGTTTCTTGACGTAGAGGCAGGATTTACCGACGGTGTGTTTGCCCAACCCGTAAGAGTCAACCCGAATCTGGTTGAGATCGAGGTCCGGATTCCAGTCGTGGACATGGTCGAGGTAGGGGGTCAGATCCATATACCCCATTGTAAACGATACCTGATGCATCATCCAAATTATGAAAAGACCTATCTCCTGCCACAATTCCGGGTACACTATGCCCGAATCGCTATCGCTCGCTGGCTGCTAAGCTCACCTGATAAGCATGTTTAAGGCGAACGAAGGAGACATTGGATGAAGAAATTACTTATTGCTACGATGGTCTTATCCATTCTACTGGCGGGATGCGAGACGAACGAACCGACCGTGGTTCCCTCGAATGAGGCGACGCCTCTCCTGCCAACCGGGACCCCGGCGTCGACCCCAACGCCAACGACGGCCGTACCCACAGCAGTGATCATCACCCCGACGGGCGAGAGCCTGAGTGGTGTCGTGTTGTGGGGCAATGAGCCAGTGGTTGGGGCGCGGGTTGAGTTGCGCGCGGCGGATTGGCGGACAGCTGGGGAGCGTGACCCTTATGTCGCCGCAACCACCGGCGCAGCGGGTCAATTTCTTTTCGCTAACCCGCCGGTCGGAGAATACGCGCTGGTCGCCGTCTGGCCCGACGGGGAGACCACGTATGGTAGCACACCGGTGGTCACGATTGGAGCAGGTCAATCCTTGACCGATCAGGAGATTAAAATCGAGCGTGGTCTGGTCTTAAATGAACCAGATATCAATGAGCCTGCGGAGACGTTACCAACTTTTACGTGGGATTCGATGCCTGGGGCTTCGACCTATCGCGTGTTGATCATCGATACCGGCACGACTGAGCCGGTAGTCGATTTGGAGACCGTGGAGAATACTTTGACGCTGGTGGATCAATTGCAGCCCGATCATTCCTATACGGCTGTGATCACGGCCCTTAACGCTGACCGTACTGAAACCGTGGCCAATGTTCGGGCCGATTTCGTTACACAAGACAAACTGTCCGTTCCACCACCACTGGCCTTGCCGCCAACGTGTGTCCAACCCGGTCTGGCGACTTATATCGATCGAGATTTGGGCATCTGTTTCGCCTTTCCGCAAAAATTTTCGATGCACGATGCAATGGACGGTGGAGCGAATATTGTGGGAACACCGATGAGTGGTACGCTTGAACCACTGTTTGCCAGTCTGAATATCGAACACATTCTCACCGTGGACCAAACGAGGGCAGCGTTTATCGAGACGTATCTCGACGGATTTGAAGATTCGGAATTCGACATACGACAGCTACCGACGAATTTGGCCGGACAAGCAGCTGATCTTCTGGAACCGGTTCCAGGCGATCTGAGTTCCCGCGAAGTAATTGCCGACCACCGGGATGGTGGAGTTATTAGTTTTTCTTTCGCTCCTTCCTTTCGCGAAAGAGCCGCCGGAACTTTGGTAACCCCCCAACGTCGGGCCCAGATCGATGCCGATTTGTTGTTTGAAACCGTGATGGCCTCGTTTGACTTCCTCTCGTCGCCAGGGACTGTGCCCGATAGTGCTATATTGATCCCGGATAATTGTCTGGTTGACGGCCTGGCATTGTTCGTCGATCCAGAAGCCGGCTATTGCCTGGCGTTTCCAGCGCGTTTTTCGGTCCAGACAGCACCGGGAGGCGGGCCGATGCTGGTTGGTCCGCCACTTGATCAAAGTCTGTCGCCGGTCCGGGCACTCTTTACTTTGATTCTGGAAGAGACAACCGAGGAACGAACCCTCGATGACATCGTGGCCGACTATGCCGGAACGGACATCGAATGGAATGAAGGCGTTGTAGCCGGGCTCCCGGCGATAATGATCGACGGTGTGGAATCAAGAGGAACTGCCAAAAACCTGTTTGTTCCCATTGGCGACGTTGTCTACCATTTTGTGTTCCAGCCTGATCCTGAACGAGCCCCTAGAGCAGCCGATGATGTAGAGGCTTTGTACGAAGCCGTTACAAACTCATTTTCACTGCTGGATCTCCCGGCCGGGCCGTGATGAACCGATAGCCGGAGAAGGATAGGGGAATCTTTTATTCATATGAGACAAGACAAGCCTTACGGTTATGGAACCTGTGAAGGAGTCATGAAGCGCACCTCATGATAAAGGATAGAATTAGGTTCTTATGTTACCAGCCGAACAATTCGAAGAGCTGATAGGGGACGCCCTGGATAATTTGCCGCCTTTTTTCGCGGAGCAAATGAAAAATATCGTCGTTCTCGTAGAGCAATGGCCGTCGAAACGCACCATGCGTGAAATGGGCTTATCGTCCGGGCAGACGCTATTAGGTCTGTATACCGGTATCCCAATCACCGAACGAACCCAGGGTTACAACATGGTGGTGCCGGACACAATAACCCTGTACCAGGGTCCGATCGAGCAGGTTACGGCTGATTGGCCTCAAGGGACTTATCTGGAGCGGGTCCGCGACGAGGTGCGCCACACCGTCATTCATGAGATCGCGCATCACTTCGGCATCAGTGATGATCGTCTCCACCAGCTCGGGGCCTATTAAGCCGTAATGACGAAAACACATTTTATCAATTTTGATATTGATTTAGTTTTTTATTCATGTTATAGTACCGTAGAACCAGTGTAGAAGTATCTACTTAATCGAGAAGTACCCACAATTGAATAGTAATCCAAATTAGCCATGTGACGTGGCTGTTGGGGTTCGATTACCAGTCTCGTGACCGAATTCGTCGAGCACGACGAGTTTGCGTTTCTGTGTCTGCTGTTCGGTCCCGCGGCATTCGTCATCCATTGTAGCAAATAAGGAGTATATGCCGATGAAGACAGCAGTATCGTCGAACGGCGTAGAGATGGCCGCTTCGAAAGTCGCGCCGGAGGGTGCCTATTGTCCAAAGTGTGGGGGTGCTGTGATTTTGCGTGTGAGGCGATTGATGGCCAACAGTGGCAACAGTTATTACTGGCGTCACGTGGACAGCGATCATCCGTGTGAACGACATAAGCCATTCTTGCACACGCGACTGGCGACGTGAAAAAAGGGCAAAGAGCACGTGACTTGTCCGTAAGTTTTTAAACTACATATTCCCTGAACCGGCTATTCAGTGATAGAATTGCTCTGTTATCCTTGTGATGCGAAGCGGAGTTTATTTATCATGAGTACGGTTCAGGCAATCCTGTTTGTTTTAATCGGCGCGGGTGTTGCTCTGGTGGCCGCAGTTGTTGTAGCTTTAATGGTGTCCGCATCCATAAGAAAATCTACTAAGCGCCAATTTGATCATCAATTGAAGGCGCAGAAAGACCTTTATGACGAGCAGGTTCGTGGATTGAAGTGGTCGCTGGCGGAGCAACAACTGCAACAACAGGAAGTTTACGATAAGTACCTCTCTGATAGAGTAATGACTCCGGTTGCCCAGCCACAAACCACAATCGCTCCGACCGCACCTAACGACAATGGCCCATCGGCGGAAACAGTTGCTCTGCGCGATCAATTAGTCAATGAAAGGCAGGCCCAGGGCGGGAATTTACAACAGGCTAACCTTGCTGGCCTCGAATTGGCCGGCGCAGAAATGAGCAACGCCAATCTGGAAAAAGCCGACTTGCAGGGAATTGATTTATCGCGCGCAAATTTACATGGTGCGCTCCTCAGCAACGCGAATTTAAAACGAGCTAATTTGAGCGAGGCGAATTTAGAGGAGGCTGACCTCAGCCATACCAACCTTAACTACGCCAATTTAAATGGCGCCAACTTAACCGGCGCCGATCTCCGCCACGCGGATCTTTCCTCTTGCATAATAGATGATTCGACCCTTCTTGACAGTAAATGGCGGATCGTGTGGGAGATAGTCAATCTTGGCGCCGCCGGGCGAGATTTAAGTCGATTTGATCTAAGTGACAGTGATTTGTGGGGTGCTGATATGCGGGCGACGCGCCTTTGGGAATCAGACCTCGCCGGGGCCAGGCTGACGCGGGCCGATTTGCGCCGTGCCAAACTTCATCATGCCCGCTTTGACGACAAAACCCAGATTGATCCGAAATGGAAATTGACCTGGGATATTGTCAATCACGGCGCAGCCGGTCGTGATTTGCATGAGGTGGATTTGTCTGAAGCTGATTTAAGCCGAGCCGATATGAGCCGGGCCAGTCTGACCAAAGCCGACCTGTCCCGGGCTGATCTATCGGGAACGGATTTCAGCGGCGCTAATCTCACAGGGGCTAACCTGTTCCGGGCGTCCATGATCGGCATGGATGCGCGCGAGGCGAACCTGAGTGGCGCTACTCTCAATGGCGCCGACCTTTCCCGCGCCGATTTCAGTCGGGCCAAGATGAATTGGGTGGACCTCCGGAACACGATTTTGTCCGAGACGACGCAGATTGACCCCAAATGGCGGCTGGTATGGGAAATCGTGAATCAGGGCGCGATCAACCGCGATCTGTCCCGCGCCGACCTGGCCGGTGCGTCGCTTAGGGAAGTTAATTTAAAGGGAGCACAACTGCGCGCGGCCAAACTTTGGCTGGCCGATTTGGCCGGGTCCGATTTACACACCGCGAATTTGCGCGGCGCCGATATGCGCGAATCAAATCTTGTCGGTGTGAACCTAAGTGATGCCAACCTTGTTGATGCCAATTTGACCGGCGCTCGCTACGATGACGAGACGCGCTGGCCGTCGGGCTTTGACCCCCAAGAGGCAGGCGCTCTCATCCGGTCGGTTTCGGCTCGTGCCTCGCAGCCCCAACAGCCCCAACCAGCCTGATCGTCAAGAGGTGACAAATGTGTGGACGTTTTTCCCTGGCCGCGACCGGCGATGAGATCAAGGATCACTATACGTTACAGGAACTACCGTTTGTTGAGCCACGCTACAACATTGCTCCCACTCAGCCCGTGGCGGCCGTCCGATTGTCCCATAGAGGCGATCGCGAGTTGACCCATTTTCAATGGGGGCTCATCCCCTCCTGGGCTAAAGACGCCTCACTGGGCTCCAAAATGATCAACGCCCGGTCAGAAACCGTTGCTGAAAAGCCGGCTTTCCGGGCGGCATTCAAGCGCCGCCGGTGCCTCATCCCGGCCACGGGTTTTTACGAATGGCAGCAAGTGAACGGCCGCAAGCAACCCATGAACATCCAAAATGCTGGCGGCGGTCTTCTATCTCTGGCCGGATTATGGGAATTGTGGCAGCCGCCCGACGGAAGTATGCTGGAGACCTGTACCATTCTGACGACGGCGCCGAACGAACTGTTGGAACCGATTCATAACCGCATGCCGGTAATTATCGACCCTGCCGATTACGATATGTGGCTAGATGTGGAAACAGCGGCGGATCAATTGCTCCATCTGCTTCGACCGTATGATGCCGATCGATTGAAGGCTTTCCCCGTCAGCACGGTGGTGAATCAAGTGGGGAACGATTCGCCGGAGTGTATAATCCCGCTGGACGGAGACTGAAATCCACAGGTTCTCTTCGCCAAAAGAAGCACAGGCGCCACACCCCAGGTGCAGCGCCTGTTTTGTTTGGCAGCGGTGAAACCCCCGACGAACCTTCTTAATCGCTCATTCCCATAGGACGATGTTTCTGGATAATTTATCTTTTGCTAGACTATGTCCAGATCTACTGTGGCTTTCGCAATGCTGGTCAAATTGTTACAAGAAATACATAATCAAGGTCAATATCAATTGAGAACCAGTCCCTATGTTAATCACACCAGATACCCAGGAAATTAAACGCCTCCCATTTGGCATCTTTGCCGTCGTGTTTTTTCTGGGATTACATATATTTGCCCTGATACTATCGATCTTGCGCGAGCAGTTTGGCCTCATCAATGAAACGCTATCCCTGGTGGGCGATCTTATGCTTGAGCAATTCGGTTTTGCCGGGGTTTTTGATATTCTGGTGGAAGATATGTTCGTGATTAATCTCATTGATATTGGGTTTACAGTCACCCTATCTATCGTGATAGCCGGACTACTAACTAAACAGCGTTGGGCATGGGTCATGACGATGATTATCATCGGCATCAGCCTGCTGATTGGAATTCTAGAATATTTTCAGGAGAGCCCCCGTTATATCAATATGCTGATCGGGGTCATCATTGTTTTCTACCTGAATGAACGCAACGTCCGGCGAGTGTACGACCCCACGGTGAAGGGGGAAGGCCGGACGGCATGAACGACCTCGATCTATTGCGCCAATTCGAACCGATCATTCGCTTTACGGAAGGCGAGTTGTTTTTTCCGCGTCCGGTCGATGAGTATGTGCGGGCTTCGAGCCTCTGGGAGCTCAATGCTGACAAGAAGCTGAATGAATTGGTCCCGAAGGGCGAATTAACGCTGGATAGATTGGCAACTTTTGATACCCTGCCCGCCGGCCACGTCTTGTATCTTCGGTTTGTGGCCGAGCCATTAAACGCACTTGAATACCAGCAATGGTTGTTGCGCCCCGATCGGCCGCATTTCAAGGCACCTGGTCGCCTGGCTCGTGTGCCCCTTATTTCACGAATCGGCGATTCATTTTTCAATTTATCGCTCGCCCTCCGCGGGACGGTTCCCGGCGGCACCTCGGCCGCGGCGGATGTCAAAATGCGCGAGTTGGAAAAACGGGACTCGCGTACAGCCTACTACGGGCGAGTGATTCATGACGGTGAGTGGATCGCCTTGCAATATCTTTTCTTCTATCCCATGAACAACTGGCGTTCCGGTTTCTATGGCGTGAATGATCATGAAGCCGATTGGGAACAAATCCTGATTTTTCTTTATCAGCAAGATGAAAAGCCGCCGGCGCCTATGTGGGTCGCCTATGCGTCGCATGATTTCCGGGGCGATGAGCTTCGCCGTCGTTGGGATGATCCATTGCTCTATCGCCAGGGAAATCATCCGATCATATTCGCTGGTGCCGGATCGCACGGGAGCTATTTCGAACCCGGCGAATACATCATGAACATTGAGCCGAAATTCTTGACACCGGTTAAGAACGGTCTCAATGCGCTCCGGAAGTTCTGGTTCGAGACGTTACGTCAGGGAGACTCGGAAGCGTCCGCCAAGCGCATCGAGAGTTTGTTAAGCGTACCGTTTGTGGATTATGCTCGGGGGGACGGCGTCGCCATTGGTCCGGGGCAACCGATTGAGTGGACACCAATACTGATCGCCGATGACACCTCCTGGGTGAATGGTTATCGCGGGTTGTGGGGACTGGATACACAGGATTTGTTGGGCGGTGAGCGCGCGCCATCCGGCCCCAAATTTAACCGCGACGGCAGCGTTCGCATGTCCTGGTATGATCCTCTAGGCTGGGCCGGAATTGACAAGCTTTTTCCTCCTGGCGATTTGCCGGATCGCTTGCGGGAGCGCATCGCCGAGGTCAATGCGGAACTTGTGGGTTTGCGGGAGCAGATCAGGGTCGACCGCCACCAGTTGCGGGATGTCCAGCTGGACGTCGAAGCCTTACGGGCGACGGAATATTTTAGTGGGATACACCACGATCGAGTAAGGGAACTGACGATTCATCAAGAAGCGTTTCAGTCGTTGATTGCCCGTGAGACTGATTTGGTCGAAACGCGTCTCGCGTTGCGAGACTACCTGGAACGCGTGGAAGATGGCGATCTAGGTCCGCCGGACGCTCACCTGGTCCATCCTCATCATCCCGTTCCCCCGGTGGAGAACAGGCGAACAATTGAAATTTGGGCGGCCATCAGCGGCGCGCTGGCGATCATGATATTTGGCTACCTGTTGATCGTACGGCCACCCCACTGGATTTGGTTGGGGATCGCTGTGTCATTAGGCTTTGGGGCTATTGATGCCTGGGCCAGAGGACAGATGGCCAAATTCCTGTTGTCGATAATCGTGGCCCTGGCCGGCATCTCGGCAGTAATCTTGTTTATTGAGTTCTGGCAATTGATCATCATTATCACCCTGGCCGTCATCATGCTCTACATGATTCGCGACAATTTACGGGAGGTCATCGGATGATCGATCAATATTCCTCGCCGGCTTCGGACAGGTTTCGCACCGAGAGAGCGGCCAGCGATTGAGTCAGAGCTATCTCAGGGGGGGCGTCGGCCGCCTGGGCGGCATGATTGATGCCAATTACGACATTGTCCTGTCGAATTTTGAGAAAGTGGGTCACCAACGCACCGGTTAAACCATTGGTGGTTTCTAAGGAGCCGGCGAAACTTTCCTGGCCATAGGAGCGAAAATCGATCGGCACCAGCTGCGCAGTCGTAGCCGTATTACCCTGGCCGATTGTGAATTCCCCACACTCGGCCGTGGCGCGTAGCATGTCGGCCATTGCCGCCCCGGCATCAGCGGCGTTTCGATAAACCACGTATTCGATATAGACATTGGGCAAGCCTTCCAGACTGCGATAGCCGACCGAGGCAACGCCGATGCTTCGGGCGGGCAAGTCCAGGCAAGTGAAACGGTAGGTCTCGCCCGACTGCCGCTCCAGGTCCCGGTAATCCGGCCGACGATCCATCGCCCACCCGACGGGCAAGGCGTTGTCGCGAGGGAGTTGCAGGACGTAATTGGCACCGACCCGGGTGGGCGCGAGGATAGCCGGAGCCGGTTCAATCTCAACGACGGCCGCCGTTGGAGCAACGGAGCCTGCCGTGTCTTCCATAACCTCCGTGCCGGGTGTTTCGGAATCAATACTCTGCCGGCAAGCCGGTAAGAGGGCCAGCAGGATGATGAGCATCGCGACTAGAAGTTTCCAATCAGGTGCGAGGGGGTCAGAGTGTTTGGATGTTGAATGAATAGCCATATTCAGGTATCAAGGAATACGTGTTTGGTGAAATGAGCAGTGTCGATAATTTTGAGTATAGGCAACCGGGTTGGGTCTTTCAACCGGACCGACGGTATTGGAAGATTCTTGTCATATTTCCCTCACAAGCCTGACACTTCGCCCCGGTTCGGCTAGAATTAATACAAGTTTATTCTATGGAGCACAAGGTCGGATTGGTATTGGGTGGCGGCGGTGCGCGTGGGCTCGCCCATATCGGTGTGTTACGCATCTTCGAACGGGAAAGGATTCCCATCGACTGCATTGCCGGGACCAGTATCGGCGGGTTGGTCGGCGCGTTATATGCCGCCGGTATCCCCGTTGAAGAACTGGAACAGGAAGTGGCTAAACTCGGCCGTTTTTCAGAACAACTCCGGTTGGTGGATGTCAGTATTTCGACCGCCGGATTGAGCGTGCGCGGGCGCCGGATTTATAACTACATGGCCGATTTGCTGGGGGATACCCTCACCTTTGTCGATTTGCAGATTCCAGTGGCGATGGTGGCGGTTGATCTCAAAACCGGCCGGGATGTCATCTTGCAAGGAGGTCTGGTGATCGACGCGGTGAGAGCTTCGATTTCCATCCCCGGCATATTTATGCCCGTAGAATTGGCCGACTACCGGTTGGTCGACGGCGGAGTTCTGAATAATGTCCCGGTAAATGTGGCGTTGGATTTGGGGGCAACGAAGACAATTGCCGTCGATGTGTTGCCCACCTTCAGCCCCGAAATCCAGGTTGATCCCGAGGAAATCTTGCCGCTCCAAATTCCCTTCGCGCCGCTTTACCTGAATGAGACCTATCATGTGTTGATGATCATGATTGCCGCCATTACCGCCCACCGTTTGAGTCAGACGCCGCCAGATTTGCTCATCCGGCCGGTGTTGCCGACTAACGTCAGTCTTCTGGCCGGGTTTCACCATTCCGGGGAAATCATTGCTGCTGGTGAAGCGGCGGCCGAGGCTGCCTTGCCGGCTATTCGCGAATTATTAGATTTGTAGAACCGGTTTTTTGACCCTATTTAGATGAATCCTCAGTTGATAAAGGAGTTGAATTTCATGCCACAATATCCACTCGACGCGCATCAACCGGCTGCCAACGCGATTCGCAGCCTGACAATGGACGCCGTGCAGAAGGCCGAAAGCGGCCATCCCGGCCTGCCGATGGGCATGGCCGACGCGGCCGTCGTGCTCTGGACCCAATTTCTCCAATTCAACCCGCAAGACCCGCATTGGCCGAACCGCGACCGGTTTGTGTTGTCGGCCGGGCACGGATCCATGCTTCTTTACAGCTTATTGCACCTTACCGGCTACGATTTGCCGATGGAAGAACTGAAGAATTTCAGGCAGTGGGATAGCATGACTCCAGGCCATCCTGAAGGTCATCTGACGCCTGGCGTCGAGATGACGACCGGCCCGCTGGGGCAGGGTATCACCAATGCGGTCGGTATGGCTCTGGCGGAGCGGTGGTTGGCGGAGCAATTTAACCGGCCGGACTTTCCCTTGGTTGATCATCACACCTACGTCATCGCCAGCGACGGCGACATGATGGAAGGTATTTCGCACGAAGCCTCTTCCCTGGCCGGGCATCTGGGGCTGGGGAAACTCATCGTCCTGTATGATGATAATTCGATCACCATTGACGGCCCGACGAAGCTGGCCTTTACCGAGGACGTGCTAAAACGGTATGAGGCATACGGCTGGCATACGGCCGGAATCGATGGGCACGATCCATTAGCCGTTCTTGAAGCGATTTCGGCTGCTATAGCCGAAAGCGATCGTCCGTCCATCATCGCCACTCGTACCCGCATCGGGTACGGGAGTCCTAACCGGTCCGGAACAGCCAAAGCCCACGGCGAACCACTGGGCGAGGAGGAAGTGAAACTGACCAAGAAGAACTTGGGTTTGCCGGTTGACCGCCAATTTTATGTGCCCGATGGCGCGCGCGAGTTCCTGAGTGCGGCCGGCAATGCCGGGACTGAGAAGCAGAGGTCATGGGAGGAATTATTCCGGAATTATGAGAGTGAGTATCCGGGTGACGCCGCGCGCTTCCGCCAGGCTTTGTCCGGTGTTTATGAGGTCACCCTGGACATTGCCAAACTGTTTGATCCGAAGAAAGACCTGGCGACGCGAGCCGCATCAGGTATTGTGCTCAATGCGCTGGCAGACCAGGTGCTCAACTTGCTGGGTGGTTCGGCCGATTTAACGCCGTCAAACAAGACCGACATTAAAGATGAGCCTGATCTGAAACGAGGCGATTTCTCCGGCCGCTACATCCGCTTTGGAGTACGCGAGCACGCCATGGGAGCGATGATGAACGGCATGGCGAAGCATGGGGGCGTGCGGCCGTATGGCGGAACATTCCTTGTGTTCTCCGACTACATGCGTCCGGCCATTCGCTTGGCGGCGTTGATGGAGCTGCCGGTGATCTACGTCTTTACCCATGACAGTATCGGCGTTGGCGAGGACGGCCCCACTCACCAACCGGTGGAACACCTGATGGCTTTGCGCGCCATTCCAAGCCTGACGTTGATTCGCCCGGCCGATTCAGTCGAAACTGCGGCGGCCTGGTTGTCCGCGCTGGAAAATCGAGAGGGACCGACGGCGCTCGTGCTGACTCGTCAGAGCCTGCCTAATCTCGAATCGAGCCTCGAGAAAGCCCGACGCGGGGCTTATGTGTTGGCTGAGGCCACAAATGCCGCTGGTGAACCGGTTGACCCGGATGTCGTGCTTATTGGGACTGGCTCAGAAGTTCAATTGGCGATGGGGGCCAGGGAGATACTGGCTGCCGACGGTGTGGCCGCGCGAGTCGTTTCAATGCCCTCCTGGGAACTGTTTGAGCGGCAGCCGGCGAATTATCGCGACGAGGTTTTACCACCGGCGATGGAAGCCCGTGTTTCCGTGGAGGCGGGTGTGACCAACGGCTGGCAACAATTCGTCGGTCTGCGGGGCGCTTCAATCGGTCTGAACCGGTTTGGCGCATCGGCCCCTTACCAGGATATTTTTGAAAATCTGGATATTACGGCTGAGGCGGTAGCTGAGGCGGCGCGATCGCTGTTGACATAAACAGGTGTCACAAGTAAGGCAAGAATCGTAACCCGATTCCAACCATCACCGCCAGGGTGATACTGGAGATAAATTCGGCAATGTAAACGGTGTCGCCACCGCCTTCCGTCACCCTGGGCCACTCCATGAGGAGGCGGGGCAGGGTAACCAGGGGCACCAGCAACACCTGGCCGAAGATTATCAAGGTGGTGATCAACAGCCTTTCCACGATACCGACGTATTTATTCGGACCGGCGGGGAAATTGGGTGGCTGTCGTTTCACCAGCCCGTACACGGCGAATTTCAACAGCACCCAGGCCGGCATGGTGATAAAAGCATAACCGAGAAGAGTTGTCAGCATCGGGGTTTGAGCGGCGCTGGCAGTGATGCCGCCCCAGAGATTGTTCCAGGTTAGAAACCCGCCCATCACCAACGCGACCAAGATGATCAGGAAGTGGAGTAGCTGGTCGATGGTAAAGCGGGCCAGAGCGGGCAGGTAACGCGGTCGATAGTAAAACCAGAGGGTGTCGATCAGAAAATGAAATACGCTGATAAATAGGACGCCTTGCCACCAGAACGGCTCAAAAGGCAGAGCAAAAATGGTGGTGATCAGCAGAATGATGAGGCAGTGGAAGATGACGCCGCGCATTTGCCTCAGTTTCCATTCAGCCAACGCGTCCCACTGTAGAATAAAATCGCCCACAAGGTGGGCCAGAAACATTGCGATTACCATTTACAGTCGATCATGATTCATCAGTGTGTTTGGTTATTGTCTCCTATCATACTGATATTTGGGCGGCTTGCTGTGCCCTAGAATACATTTTTTAAGATAGCCCAATTTTACTATCCAACAATATTTCGATGGGATGGGATCAGTAGGCTAAGAAAACGTCCATCTCGGACGGAAATGCCGGGATGGACGTTCGAACTTTATTCCGGGGGTTCGGTCAGAATCAAGAGTTGGTCCAACGTCTGTTGCAAGGCGTCCAGTTCCTGGCCATAGCGAGCCCAATCGCCATCCTGTTGTGCTTGCTGCGCCGACAGAAATTGGGCATTAGCGATTTGAATCAAATCTTCTATGGAACCCGTGAAAGCAGGAGGAACAGGCGTGGGAGATGGATCGCTGATCGTCTCGCCTGTTTCCGGCGGGGGGATGGGTTCCGTCTCAGTCGCGGATAATCCACCTGATCGGGCCAGTCCAATTAGCGAACCGGCCAGGGTCTCTTCCATGGCCACATTGGTATTGCTCGCCGTTACGATCCGCTTCAACTCCGGCAAGGCATTGGTTTCTGAAACCAGGTAGATCGGCTGAAGATAAAGGAAACTCTGGCTGATCGGAAGCACCAACAGGTTGCCCCGGATCACAGTCGAGCCCCGTTGATCCCACAATGAAAACTGCTGCGAAATGGTAGTATCTTGATTGATACGCCCCTGAACCTGGGCCGGACCAAATATCAACTCCTGGCGCGGTAATTCATAGACGATCAGTTGGCCATAGTTATCCGGATCGTTTCGCGCGGCCATCCAGGCGATCATGTTATTTCGGTTGGCCGGGGTGACGGGCAATATGAGCAGGTATTCCTGCAATCGATCCGGATTGCCCGGCAGCGGCATCGTGACATAGTAAGGTTCCATCTCGCGCGGCGTGTTTTGAACCAGTTCGGTGGGGATCTGCCACAAGCTTTCCTTGTTATAGAAGACCCGTGTGTCGGTCATGTGATAGGTAAGATACTGGCGTGCCTGGACGGAGAAATAATCCACCGGATAACGCACGTGCCGCCGCATATCTTCCGACATCTCCTCGATAGGACGGAACACGCCGGGAAAAGCGCGAGAGTAGCTCCTGATAATCGGGTCATCCGGATCGCTGACATAATAGGTCACTGAGCCGTTATAAGCATCAATGACGACCTTGACCGGATTGCGCATGTAGTTGACGACTTGAGTGATGGCCGGGAGATTTGTGGCGGCGACATTCGATTGCACGGCCAGACGGGTGGGCGTTGAGTACGGGTAGTTATCGCTAATTGTATAAGCATCCTGAATCCACATCAGTCGTCCCTCATCATCGATGACCACGTAGGGATCGACATCCAGAACCAGGAATGGGGTGAGTTCGCGCACGCGCTCTTGAATCTGGCGACGGTATTGAATGCGAGTCGAGTCGGTGATATCAGTGGATAACAACACGTTGGGATCGCTCTGGCGAATTGAGAAAGCGAGGCGTTTCAGAGCTGAGTCTAGGATCACCCCGCCGGTCCCGGCATACGATGTGTAGATGTTCTCTTCGCCGCTAGGATAGCTGAACTCTTCCCGCCCACTGCTGACATAGACGGTGTCATTTGTCAATTCACCGAAGTATATTTCCGATTGGGTCACTTCAATGGGAATGCGGCTTTCCGGGGGCAGATCCTTTATAAAGAAATCCGGTTGTCCTTCGGGAGTGATTTCGTTTACGGCGTTCATGATGATCCCGTAACCGTGGGTGAATTCCAGGTTGCGGTTGACCCACGACGGAGCCGGAAGGCGAGTCTTGTCCAATTCGCGGGCCGAGAGCATCACTTGTCGTTGTTTGCCGTCTATTATGTAGCGATCGATATCGACATCGTTGAATTCATAATAGGGTCGCAATGCCTGGAGCTGCTGGTAGGTTTGACGCAGCGGCCGATAATCCCACAATCGGATATTGCGTAAAACATCTTCATTATCCAGGATGTTCTCGGGAGACAGGGAAGTCACCTCACCAAAATCACGTGTTTCGACCTGGTCCAGGGCAAATGCGGCTCGGGTGAATTCAATGTTGTAGTCAATATACGGGGCTTCTAATGTTAGTTCATTTGGTTCAACCACATAACGCTGGAGCAGACCGGGGACCAGCCCGCCGATGACGAACGTACTCACCAACCACAGGGCACCGGTGATGGCCGGGATGCGCAAGTTGGGCCGGAAGTAATTGTAGAAGAGACCCAGAGCGGTCAGGAACATAAAAATTAATTGCAGACGCAAGGCCCAAATACCGGCGGTCAGGTCAACGTAGCTGGCCCCAAAGGCCACGCCGCGTGGCGAGAACACCAGCTTGAGCATATCCAGCAGATAGCCCCCAGCCCAGACCAGAAGTAAAAACCCGCCGACTACGGCGATATGGCGCCGGAAATTGATTGACTGGAACGGGCGCCAGGCTCCGCGTTGAATGTCGGCGAAATTATTGGCTGCATAAATGGGAACAAGCCCCAGAAGCGTAATAAGCAGGACCGATAACAACCAGCCCTGGATGAATTCATAGATTGGCAGTTGAAAGATGTAGAAACCTACATCCCGCCCGAAAATGGGATCGGCGCGACCGAATGATTCGGCATTGATGAAGAGCAGAATGGATTCCCATTGGGCGCCGGCGGCCGAAGCGAAAAGGAAGGTGAGCAGCAGGGCGGCCAGAACCACCAACCAGCGTACGCCGGGCAGGCCTAGCAGGTTGGGGCCGACAGGAGATGATTCGCGTATAGCCTTTCGCCGAGCCAAAACCCAATTGCCCAGCAGAATAGCCCCTGCCACGGCAAACGCCACAGCGAAAACCGACCAGCGCACGACGAGCCTGGTCACGAACATATCCAGGTAGCCGAGATGTTCGAACCACAACCAATCAGTATAAAATGTAGCGATGGTGCCGAGGCTAAAAATAAACAACAATACCAGAGAGGCGAAAATCAGGGTGCGGTTAAAACCAGATGGTCTCGACGGCGGGGGAATAGGTCGGCGTGGAGGGCGGTCGCCACTGCCGCCTTCGCCCTCTTGGTCCATTTTCCAGCCAGCCTCTTCCATGGCCCGACGAAATACTTCCGGAATATCCAAATCATCTTTTCTCATTAAAGATTCTTCTCCATGTACTGCCTTCCGGATCTTAACAAGGGGTTGGTAAGCAGGACTTGAGTTAGATTTTAGCGTTTTCCTGGCAATTACGGTAGGAAGATAACTGGTGGTTAATTATTTCGCCTGAAAATTCGTTTACGCCAGATCGCACGACGAAAAATTGGTTTGAGGACCTGCCAGATGAGGCGGGATTCATTGGGGGCGTCGGGTGATACCGTGGGACTGTATTGCCGGGTTACGAATAAGCGGGTCAACTGCTCGATAGCGTCGAATACATCGAGGTTGGATTGGCTTTTCTCAGGCACAGTGGTTCTCAAGTGAAGGGCCAGATCTTGAGAGTATTCGTACGGCGTCTGCCCGGGTTGAATCGGAAAATCAAGTCTCGCCGCCTCCGATTGCAACCGCGCATAGGATTCCTGGATCGGATCTAGATTTGAATCATTTCTCTGGAAAATGAGTCTTATGCGCGGACCCCACAACCGCCACACTACAAAACCTAAAGCGATCACCCCAATGATGAAGATCCATGAGAGCGAGCGATCAGGCGCACGGTCCGGTATAACGGGTATTTGCTCCATCTGGCCCAAATCAATTTGCGGGTCATAGGGCACGCCATCGATTGTGAGATGAGGGAAACTGTCTCCAGGAGGCGCGAAAGGCGCTGTCGGCTCAAATTCCACCCAACCAATCCCGGCGAAATAAATCTCAGCCCAGGAATGGGCATTGATTTGCCGGATCGTCTGGGTGCCTGCTTCATCTGTCTCCTGAGGTAAATAACCGGCTGCCAGGCGGGCGGGCAATCCCACACTCCGGGCCATCACCACCATCGACGAAGCATAATAGTCGCAGAAGCCTTGTTGCAAATCGAACAGAAAATAGTCGACCATATCGCTCCCGCCCGGCGGCAGGCTGATATCCAGCGAGTACGGGTATTGGTGCAAGAATGTTTCGATCGCCCACGCCTGATCATAAGGGGATGCGAGGAGCTCAGGACGTGTGGAGCTAATCCCGGCTATTTCCTGCGCCAGATCATGAACCCGCTGGGGTACCGATTCCGGTAACGCGGTATAGCGCGCCATGATCTCCGGCGGCACATCACTCAATTTTGATCGCCGAAGCACATCAACCGGCACATCCACCACGGCGGATTGGGCCACATAATTTTGTGATGTATTGTTTTGACGCTGCACACCGACCAGGTCCGTGCTTCCACGCCAGAAGACGACGGTGTCGTGATAAAATCTTCGCGGCAGGCCAAAGGTGTAGCGGGTGGCGCGTTGATCCAGAATCCAGTCAACCGATTGAGTCAGGGTAAGGACCTGGCCTGGAGGTAAGACCGGCTCATCCACGTAGGGGATCAATTGGCCGGCGATGAAAGGTTCCTCGCGTTCAGTCAAGGACCTTTGCCAGCCTCGACCGGTATAGACCTCATAGCTGACCGAGCGCCAGTGCGTCCGATCAATGGCGTTGTTGATCCCCTGAACAACGGGCCGGCCACCCTCGAAATAGAGAGTCGCTGTCATGACCACGGTTTCGGTAAGCTCCGGTGCGTTGCCCAACAGAAAACCGCGTGGAATCTGCCCGGTGTTGGTCGCGCCCTCATCGATTGGAATGCGAGGGCTTACACGGGCGATATTGATCCCCGCGAAGGCGCGGCCCAGCGTTTCCTCAGCCTGAACGATAGATTGCTGGCTTTGAAATGCCCGAGCGATAGCCTGAATGTTGATCGTAGGAATGGCCATAGCCACTGCCATAATCCCAATACTGACGCCGGCGGCGTAGACGAGCAGATCGTTTCTTACTTCGGCCGAATAATCAACGCCCTTGCGTTCCCACTCGTCCTCCCGATATAAATAGTCCAGATAGGTGGCGGAGGTTACGGCCAGCCCGACGAAAACTACCACCCAATAGAGTCCGGACTGACCATAAAACGTGTTGAGGGCCAGGGCGAGGCCAACCACGGTCAGGCCGGCCAGTGGCCGGTGCTGCCGGTACACACTCCAGGCGAGATAAGCGGCGATTAACCAAGTGGCCAGCGCCAGGCCGATCACGAAGACAATCGTCTCGGTGCTGCTTCCCCCACCAGATACAGCGACTACCCAGCCGCTCACGCGATCGAAGAGTAACGCCAGTTGGCGGTTCCAGAACTCAAAAATGGCCACCCATCGCCCATCGGGCGGCGATTGGAATAGGAGAGTTGCC
>JAWOHK010000320.1:0-14995 GCA_046485205.1 Chloroflexota bacterium
ACTCTGTTTGTCGAACTACTACCTTGTTCTTGAGTAGTCTTACCATTGCCCTTATACCAAAATACGTAAATTGGAAGCTGGCCGGCCAGCTGGAATAGAATAAGCCCTAATACCAACCATGCTGAATTCGCAATCAATGCCTGTAATGAAAAAGCCAAACCTAGAACCAGTAATAGGGAAATGAGAGTGTGTGGAGCGATCCATTTTAAGTTGAGACGGCCGCGAGGTTTCTTAGGTGTAGCGCGGAACCTCAACGGTACACGAAAGACGGCCATTAACCACGCAATGGTATAGATGGGCCATGTTAGATATAGAAGTGAAAGCGGTTTCAGTGGCTGTCCAACTTCCACTGATGGATGGTGCTGTTGGTTCAGGGTCAATTGTTTGAACGTAACTGTAACCAGGGCCAGGGGCAGAAGATGGAGTAGATAACTGTTGAGGTGGTTCAAAGCCACGGTATTACGCGAAAACAAGACCGCTATGGATACGAACAAATGGACAGCCACGACCAAACCGATCCAATAGTAGGTCATCCGGATGGCGTAGGTCATTCGTTGAGGCCAGTTGAGCCTGCTAAGGAGATGCGGAAAATCGGCGACAAAGATTTCAAATACTCCGCGTGCCCACTTTGATTGTTGGGTGAACCAAGCTCTTAAATCAGGTGGCGCATAGCCAGGCGCGAGCGGCACGTGGACATAGGCAGACTTCCAGCCTTCCGCATGCAGCGCCAGAGAGGTCGCCAGGTCTTCAGCTAGGCCTGGTTGGTAGCCGCCAATAGACTCCAACGCACGGCGACGGATCAACGCGTTGCTGCCCATCATGGTTGTGCTGCCCAAAGCATCTGACCCTACTGATACCGGATTATAGAAATCTAAGCTCATATCGCTGGCAGCGCTGGCCACCCATCCGTCATCCTGGTTATCAAAGGTGAGCATAACCTGGACAAAGCCGACCTCCGGATCTGAAAAATATCCAAGGGTGTGCTCTAGAAAATCCGGTCGTGGGGCATGGTCGATATCGAAGATGACGATGATATCACCATCGGTTTGATACAGCGCCGCGTTTATATTACCTGCTTTCGCATCCTTTCGATCGTTTCGAATTAGATAGCCTGCACCTAATTCGTCTGCTAATCGACGGAGTCGGGGATCAGCACCATCATCAAGCAGCCAAGTCCGATGGCGAATGCCCATCGCCACCGCGGCCGATAGAGCACGCTCAACTAGAGCTTTGTCTTCACGGTAAGTGGTGAGAAAGACATCCACCGTATCCGTCGGCAATATGGGGGAGTGTTGGGATTCCTTGTGGAAAGCGGCAGCCAGGTAGAGGATCCAATTGCCTAATAGCTGGATGCTGGTATAGGCAACAGCCAATGCGAAAAACAACCAAAGCCATGGACTCTGGAGTCGTGACTCGGATAACCACCAATTAAAATAAATTACCAGACTTCCCAATCCTAGCAGTAGCAAGGCTATATGTAAGGCCTGTACCCACTTACGTCTCTTAAAACTTGACATTTTTATCGCATTTTTCCCTTTCGATTTGCTCATTGCTTACGGTTTGCGCGTCCAGGATCAGCTTTCCCATAGAACTCAGCAGTTCCATGGAAAGAATTTTTAGTGGATTTCGCCCCGATGTTTAATACTTCAAAACAGAGGGTTTCGATGGTTCGTAGTAGTGACTTCAATCGCGTTCTTCAGAGACGGAGCTGAAGCGCCAACTACGAACAGAATGCGGTTATTTGCGTACAAGTATAGGCAATTTAGAACGCTAGTCTTACAAACTTTCTTTCGTTCTGATTATTTTGAAATAGGCATTCTGATACTCTTAAGATCGTCGAAGAACTGCGATCTTTCGAAAGTTTTTGCATTTGATGTACTTAAGTGCTCCAAATAATGTGGTGCGACAATGCGCCGATGGAATAGCTTCTTTTTTAGGCTGAAGAGAGAACTGATTCAATTTCGTAACTATCAGACGCGAGAAGATGCTTAGACCGACATCTTCGCGTGTATCGAGGCATTTTACAATCGGCAGTGGCTTCATTCAGCCTTGTAATACCGGATGCCGGCTGACTTAAAGGCCAGTTTAATTGCACCTCAGCAGTGCCCACTTTTTCTAGACAATACCCAGTAAGTTTCCTCCACAGCACTTGGAGTAGGGAAATCCCCTATTTCTCAGCGTGTCAAGCACCGTAAAATAGTTTAATAGGAAGCATATTGGAGAAAATATTTGCTTTGTATTTGCTTTGAAGGAAACCCTTGATGAAATTACTAAATGCGATTATTGCTGGCTTGTCAGGCTCCTCTGCCTTAACCCTTGTGCATGAAATAGCAAGGCGCTTGTTCCCCAGAGCACCTCGTGCCGATATCCTTGGCGTTCGGGCGCTGGAGAAAGGGTTCTTCGCCGTCGGCGAACAGCCACCTGCCGGCGATAAGATACATCGACTGGCCTTGGGAACCGATATTGTGGTTAACACAGCATATTACGCTCTGGTTGCTACCACAGGTCGGAGTGGCGCCTGGGCTAACGGCCTCGGTCTCGGTCTCTTGGGCGGCATGGCCGCTATTATTCTTCCCGGTCCTCTGGGGCTGGGGCAGGAGCCGACCGAGCGTACGCGAGTTACCAAGGCGATGACCGTGGCCTGGTACACGCTTGGCGGGGCGGTCGCCGCCCTCGTCTACCGCCTGCTGACTCGCTTGCCCATGCGCCAGGCCAATCAGTAGAAGCTACCCTAAAAGGGGCCTGACTGTGTGATTATGTGAGTTATGCAGCAGTCAAAGGCGTAGTTGGACACATTTTGCTTAGTGCGGTTTGCGTTACGCTATCCTTTTTATGCTGTATACGATTTTAACGATTCTTTTAAGAGGTAAATAAGGAGATATTACTATGAGTGAGCGTGATGACGCATTACAACAATATGTTAGCGATATGTTAGCCGTGGAGAAGCATATCCACGAAGCAATTCGCCGTCAGCAAGACGACGATAGCGTGGAACGCTTCCCCGAAGCGGCCGCAGTGATCCGCCGTGCCGAGGCAACTTTAGACAATCACATTGCCGCACTGGAGAGTCATCTAGAGGATATTGGCGGCGATCCGGCCAGCCCTGTTAAAGAGGCGGTTACAGCTGCGCTCGGTGTCGCGGCCGGCCTGTACGATAAAGTGCGACCAGAGAAAGTATCAAGAATGTTGCGCGATGACTATACAGCCCTGAGCCTGGCGGCCATCAGCTATCACATGCTGAATAACACCGGTCTGGCGCTTCAAAGTAAGCCCACGGCCGACCTGGCACTGCGCCACCTGAAAGACTGGACACCCATCATTGTAGAGATTTCCCAGGCTATCCACCCGGTGGTAGTCCAGGAATTGCGCGATGACGACCTCTTTGTTGACACCGCCGTTACCGAACAGTCAATACGGGAAACTCAAGAGGCGTGGAGAGCGGAACACGTTAACTAAGCCGGCGCAGGCCTGTTAACGCTTATACCAATCTAGGCAACGCGAGGGAGTGCGTATTCTCATTCTCCTAGCTCGCAGTGAGGTTAGTTTATGCCTCGTAGAGTTGAGATAACCATATCACCGGTGGAGACGGAAGCCCTGGTGGAGCGCATCATGGGCATCGACGGTCTAATCGGCCTTCGCGTTCAGGCGGGGGCCTCCAGGAAGCCATACGGAGACGTGATCTCGCTGGAGATCACCAACCGCGCGCTCCCTGAACTCGCCCGTCTTCTTGAAGGTAGTGGCGTGGGGAATAGCGCAACCGGGTCGTTCAGTACCTCAGAGCCAATCAGTATCACCTCGTCCACCTTGGACGCGGCAATCGTGCGCGATGTCAGCGACGCTACCTGGGAAGAGATGGAACTCGTGATCGCCAAGAACAGCAACGTGAATCCTGACACAGCGCTGCTCATGGCGATCACGGGTGTGATCGCGACGATCGGGATCGCGACCAATGCGCTGCATATCGTCGTGGGGGCCATGCTCATTGCGCCAGGCTTCCAGCCCATCGTGAGGGTTGCCTTGGGAATTGTAGGGCGGAGCGAGGCGTGGCGGCGCGGCCTGGCGGACATCGCTCGCGGGTATATCGCGCTGGCTGCGGGCGCCGCGGCGACGGCGCACTTTCTGCGGGCATTGGGGGAGTCGGCGATCGGTATGACCGAGGCTTCATACCTCCCCGAAGGCGTGCTGGTATCTTACTGGACGACAATCACCGTTCCGTCACTCGTAGTGACCACGGTCGCCGGTATGGCTGGAGCGCTCCTCATTGCGACGAACCGCGCGGTCCTGACCGCCGGCGTAATGGTCGCGATCGCCCTGGTGCCTGGGGCTACAATCGCAGTTGCGGCAGCGATAGATGGCGAGTTCGCGCTGGCAGCCAGTGGCGCGACGCGCTGGCTCATCGAAATCGTCCTGGTCCTGCTCGCCTCGTTGTTGGTTCTCCAATGGAAGCAGAGCCGGGTTCACCGGCGGCCGGCGATGCTGTAGATTAGTTGGCGGGAGGAGGCTGAACCGAGCAGCGCTTGAGATGGCAGCGCCGGCGCGTTCAATCGTCCAGTAACGATAGGTGAGTGCAACCGTATAACGAACGGGATTGCTACGGGACTGACAGGTAGCATATCGGATAATGGGGCCGGGTTGATTGGTCTTTTACAATCAAATAGAGCAACGGTGCTACAATCACCTGAGAGCAAGGAGCGACTATATTCGGGGATTAATGAATCACAAGGCAAGAGGCGGCCGAATTGAGCGGGTATCCTCCTGAACAAACGAACGTTGATATAGCGGGGAGAAATTCAAGCAAAGAAACTGACTTTCCTTTTGACGCCATAAAGTACAAAAATAGTCCATTGCCTCAATTACGGCTTCTCTGACGGCCGGTCATAGACCTTATTCCAATGTCCGGTCAGCTGAATGCCCGTACTCGATCGCCGTAAACTAGATGATCAATCGACCCATGCGCGTTCTCATGCTCTCAAAAGCCTGCCTGGTAGGGGCTTACCAGACCAAGCTGGAAGCAATTGCGGCCTATGACGATGTAGATCTGATGGTTATCGTGCCGACCAGTTGGGACGAACCCGGCAGTCGCGTGGTGCTGGAGCGCCGTTATACCGGGGGTTACCGGTTGGTGGTCGATCCGATCCGCTTTAACGGCCGTTATCACACCTATCACTTCCCGACCCTGAGACGCCGGCTGGCCGAGTTTCGCCCGGATATCGTCCATATTGACGAGGAACCTTATAACCTGGCGACGTGGCTGGCCCTGCGCGAGGCCCACCGGGCCGGTGCCAGGGCTTTGTTCTTTAGCTGGCAGAACTTGTCCCGGCGCTACCCGCCACCGTTTAACCTGATGGAACGACAGGTGCTGGACCGGTCGGACTTCGCCATCATGGGCAACCGGGAATCGGTCGCCGTCTGGCAAGGCAAGGGGTATACTGGCCCTTATCGGATCATCCCCCAATTCGGCGTGGACCCTGAGAAGTTCGCGCCACCCCCGCGGAGGGATCTCGGTCGGGCATTTACCATCGGCTCGGCCAACCGGCGGCTGGTGCCGGAGAAGGGCGTGGACTTGTTGTTGCACGCGGCGGTAAAGCTACCGGGCATCTGGCAGCTACTTATCGCCGGGCAAGGGCCGAGCCTGCCCGACCTGAAGCGTCTGGCCCGCGAGCTGGGCATCGCTGAGCGGGTCCGATTTGACGGCCCTATCCCCTCGGACCAGGTTCCGGCCTATCTTAGCCAGCTCGACGCGCTGGTACTCACCTCCCGCACCATGCCTAACTGGAAGGAACAATTTGGCCGCATTCTGGTTGAGAGCATGGCCTGCGGCGTGCCGGTGGTCGGCTCGCGTTCGGGGGAGATACCACACGTAATCGGCGACGCCGGTCTGATTGTTCCCGAAGAGGATATAGACGCATTGCGATCGGCATTGTTACAATTGATGCAGGATGAAGCCCTCCATCGCGAACTGCGAGAGCGCGGCCGCGAGCGAGTGCTGGCCCATTATACCCAGGCCCAAATCGCCGGGGAGACCGTCGAGGTTTACCGGGCGGTGATGGCCGGCCGATCATAAATGCGATACTTTCTTGGACCATGACAAACCCAGGCGGACAGTCAGGCGAAGGCGGCGAGGATATTACGACCGATCACAACGGTACCGGAAGGCGACCGCGCTTGTTCGTGCGCTTGCTTGGACTATTTCTGGTGACAGTCTCGATTTTCCTGGCTACCTATCTGGTTGTGGCTTACTTTGCCTATGAATCCGGCCAGGCGGAAGCCCGGCAGCAGGCGGCGAATCGCCGCGATGAGCAGGTCAACCGGCAGATCGAACTGGCCGGACAGGACATAAACGAACGGAATTATCGTATCGCCCTGGCCCGGCTGGACTTTGTGCTGGCCGAGGATCCGGCCAACGCCCGCGGCCAGGACTTGCGCCGGCAAGTGATCGCCATCGAAGCGGCCGCTGCCGTCCCCCAACCGACCGCGGAGCCGTTAGAAATCACTCCTGAACCCCTGGATCAATCCGACGATACGTCGACTTCGGACCCTTTGCCTGAGCTTCAGACAATCCGCCGCCTGAATGCCGCCGGGCAGTGGGAAGAAGCATTGCCGTTGCTGATCACCCTTCGCCGCCAATTCCCGGACTACGAGCGCCGTCAGACCGACGAACTGCTCTACGAAATCTATCTCAATCTTGGCTTCGAATATGTCAATACCGAGAAAATCGAATTGGGATTGAATTACTTCTCCCAAGCCGAACGATTGGGTGATTTGCCGCAAGAAGCGCTCGATTACCGGCTCTGGGCTGAGCTCTATCTGCAAGGCCGGGCTAACTTCGGCGTCAATTATGAGATCGCCGCCGCTTATTTCCGGGACCTGTGCCCCGCGGCCCCATTTTTCCAATCCTCTTGCGCGCGGTTATATGAGGCGTTAGTCGGCTATGGTGACCAACTGGCTTATAATCTGGACTGGTGCCCGGCCGAGTCGGTCTACGGCGAAGCCTGGAAGCAGCGGGCGACCGAAGCCCTGACCGCCAAGTTAGCCCAGGCCCGCGAGGGATGTGCCTCGGCCACGCCGGTACCATTGACGGATACCTTGCCGATTACGCTGACCGGATCGCTTACGACGACGAACCCTATCACGCCAACAGAGCCGGGAGATTGAGGGAATGCCGGAATTGGGAGAATCACTGAGCGATCGCGAACTTGAGGT
Source organism: Chloroflexota bacterium (assembly GCA_046485205.1). Lineage (GTDB taxonomy): Bacteria > Chloroflexota > Anaerolineae > Promineifilales > Promineifilaceae > Promineifilum. Next base: position 7,204 of record JAWOHK010000320.1, read on the forward strand.
ATTACGCGGTTTGGCAGACGGCGCGGCCAACAAGGACATCGCCGATGATCTGTCCATTAGTCCCTATACCGTCAAGACCCACCTGCGCAATATCTACGCCAAGCTAGGGGTGTCAACGCGCACCGAAGCGCTCACGGTCGCCATGCAGCAGGGGCTCCTGATCGTCCCGGGCGTTCCCGGATCAACGGATCTGACGATCGCTCCGCCTGTGCCGGCCAGTGTCCCCGAGGCAATCACGCAGCCCGCCCCATCGCACCGCTGGCGTAACATCAGCCTCCTCCTGGTGGTTGTGTTGCTCCTGGCCGCAGGGCTGTTATTTGTCCAATGGCGCACCGGCGGCCTGACCTCGGCCGGCGATCCACTCTTCGAGGAACAACCTATCGGCGATAGCCGTTGGCTGGCCAGCCGGCCCTTGCCGGAACCCCGCACCGGACAGGCTGTTGCCGCGGTGGGGCTGGATGTCTATGTGATCGGCGGCCGGACGGAAGAAGGGACCATCGATGATGTGCACGTTTTTGATAGCCGCGAGCGAATCTGGCGGCGGGCGGCGGCCAAACCAACGGCCGTTACCGGGGCGACGGCCGACGAACTGTTCGGCGAAATTTATGTTGTCGGCGGTTTGCGGGACGGCGGTCAGCCGACCGGCATTGTTGAGGCCTACAGCCCATCGCAAAATGCCTGGCGCCGCGTCGCCTCGCTGCCCCAACCCTTGGCCGGCGGGTTGGTAGTGGCCGAGGGTGGCTATCTCTATGTTTTCGGGGGCTGGAATGGGGAGACGGCACTGGATACCGCCTACTTGTATGATCCCGCCGCCGACAGCTGGCGGCCGCTGGCAAGGTTGCCCGAACCGCGTACGGATGCCGCCGGTGATTCGTTGACCGGCCAGATTTACCTGGTCGGTGGCTCGGATGGCAGCGCCGCCCAATCAACCTGCTTTGCCTATAACCCGACAACCGATACCTGGAGCGACTGCCCCGGCATGCTCGAGGCCCGGACCGCGGCCGGGGCCACCGTTTTGCTGAACAAACTCTATGTCATCGGCGGCATGGACCCCGTTGCACCCGGTGCGGCCCTGGGTGAATTGTTCGACCCCAACACCGGCACGTGGACGGTGCTGAACCTGCCGCCGGGGACGGTTCCGTGGTTGGAACCCGGCGTGGCTCACGTCGAGAATCGTATCTACGCTATGGGCGGCCGGCAAGCCAACGAATTGAGCGATGCCAACTTGGTTTACTCGCCTTTCGTCTTTCAGACCTTTATACCGGCGGCTTCGTCTGACAGTGAGGAATAGGAGCCGGTTTTGGCCCGCAGCTGACCATTGTTGTTCCATTGCAACAATCCTGGCTAAAAAATACCGAATAGGTGTTCCAATTTCACCCGGCTTCGTGTAGAATATAGACATAATGCGGGTACCCGTTGGCGAAAACAGCTCGACATCCGACAATCCGTTGTGGCGTTTCATCAGCCGCAACCTGTTGTTGTTGACATTTCTGGGCCTCTCGGCCGCGGCCATGCTGACCGCCTACTTTTATTTCAGTCCGAGTAGTGGTGTGGCCCAGGTGGTGGCGGCCGGTGATGGTTCCGGCCTGCTCTCCGCGCCGTTCGTCAAAGCGCTGCCACCCCGGCCGGTGCTGCAGCGATTGGCCCAGAGTCCCGGGCCAGTGCGGGTGGCCATCATTTCCGGCCACAAGGGGTTTGACCCCGGGGCTGTTTGCGAAGACGGCCTGACCGAAGCCCAAGTGAATGAGAATATCGCCGTGCGCGTGGTGGCCGGCCTGCAGGCGCGCGGCATACCGACTGATTTACTGGATGAATTCGATGACCGGCTGGGCGGCTATGCGGCTACCGGTCTAGTGTCCATCCATGCCGATTCCTGCGACTATATCAATGATCTGGCGACTGGTTTCAAAATCGCCGGATCATCCTTCACCGATTCATCGCTCTTGTCGATCTGCGTCGAAGATCATTATCGGCGCGCCACGCAGATGAACTATCACGCCAATACGATCACACCCCATATGACCGACTATCATGCCTTTCGCGAAATCGCCCAAGGGGTGCCTGGCATCATCATCGAAACCGGTTTTATGAATCTGGATCGGGAAATCCTGACCACGCATACCGATCTGGTCGCTCAGGCAATCACCGAAGGCATTCTATGTTACATTGGCCATGTGCGCGGTGATGTGCACCTAGCGCCTGCGACCACGCTTTCGGCCGGTGAGGGGGACCAGTAGCCGCCTGCGGCCTTGTTAGCTGAGGCGTGTATAGTCGATGACCGGAAAATCTTCACCCAACGAACGAACTGTCACCGCCGCGCGGCAAGCGATTGAAGAGGGCCGCACGGCCGAGGCGCGCCACTTGCTGGAGCAAGCCATCCGTGTGGACGATCAGGATCCACGGCCGTGGTTGCTTCTGGCCGGTATTGCCGCCACACCACGCGAACGCCGGGTGATGCTGGCCCAGGCAAAGCGATTGGACGCCGGCGCAGCAAAACCGGTGCAATCTGTGCCGGTCGGCCGCGCCACCTCTTCCCGGCGGCGTGTCAGACGACAGGCCGGTAATCGGTCGGCCGGCATGTGGCTGCTCATCTTCCTGTTGTTGGCCGGCATGGTGGGCGTCGCCGGGTTCTATCCCAGCGGACGCGCGCTGGTGGAAGACCTGACGGGTCGCGCCCTGCCGGCAACGAGTGGTGGACCGTTGGCCGCGAACAACCCTGCGCCGGCGCAACCGTTATTAGAGGCCAATCCACCGTCATCAGATGGGTTAGACGGTGAACCGATCGATCGGCCGGCCGGTGAGCTAACGCTCACATTCCCGACCAAGGATGCTTCCCTGAGCGGCGGGCCGCTGCCAACTTGGACGCCAACGCCTTTGCCGACGCCTACCTTGGCCCCGACTCTGACGCCCAGTCCCACGCCGGAGCCGTCGCCGACGCCGGAACCGATTCCTTTGTCGGAGGGTGCGGCCGTACCGCGGCCGGCCGGCGTAGGGGAGGGCGAGCGCTGGATCAATGTCAATCTGTCATCACAGACGTTGGTCGCCTATGAAGGAGATACACCCGTATTCGAAACCCTCGTCTCCAGCGGCACCTGGCAATTTCCGACCGTAACCGGCCAGTTCCGAACATACATCAAGTACGAAAGCCAGACGATGAACGGATATTTGCTGGGTTACGATTATTTTCTACCTGATGTGCCTTATGTGATGTATTTCTATCGCGACTATGCCATTCACGGGACCTATTGGCACAACAACTTCGGAACGCCGATGAGCCACGGTTGTGTGAATGTCTACACGCCGGATGCCGAATGGCTCTTTAACTGGGCGCCGATAGGCACGCTGGTTAATGTCCATCAGTAGATGAGCGGCGACCGGTAGCCCGATCCTTTTATTCGCTGGCCGCTCTGTCCTGGATGGTCGATAATACGCGGGGAAACCGGCCTGCAATTACAACCCCGGCCGGTTGCACATATGCGGAGGGAGACACCATGCCACTAAACATCATCATCGGCGCCCAGTGGGGCGACGAGGGTAAAGGCCACATCACCGATTGGCTGGCGCATGATGCCGACGTCGTCGCGCGCTATAGCGGCGGCGATAATGCCGGTCACACGATTACCATTGGCGAGGAAATCTTTAAATTACACCTGATCCCGTCGGGCATTATTCACACTGGCGTTACCTGCCTGATCGGAAATGGAGCAGTCGTGAATCCGGCTGTCTTGCTGCGCGAGATGGACGGGCTGACCGCCCGGGGCGTCGATGTCTCGCCCGAACGTTTGAAGCTCAGCAGCGGGGTGCACCTGATCACCCCGGCTCATGTCGCCATGGACAAGGCTCACGAGAAGCGGTTGGGCAAAGAGGCCATCGGCACGACCCTGCGCGGTATTGGCCCGGTCTATACCGACAAGACCCGGCGCGAGGGATTACGTGCGGAATTGCTGTCCGATCTAGACGCCCTGGCCGGGGCGATCATGGCCCATGTGAAAGTAAAAAACGAGATCCTGATGAAGCTCTATGAGGAAATGCCGCTCGATGAGGATGCGATCGCCGCTGATTTCAGAGGATACGCCGAGCGGCTGGGCCCTTACCTTTGCGACGGGCCTTTTCTCTTGGACGAGACGTTGCGACATGGAGGAATGGTGCTGGCTGAAGGCGCCCAAGGCACGCTGCTCGATCTGGATCATGGCACTTATCCGTTTGTCACCAGTTCGTCGCCCACGGCCGGTGGGGCCATAACCGGGCTGGGCGTCGGTCCACGCGTCGTCGACCGGATCATCGGCGTGGCAAAATCCTTCACCACCCGGGTCGGCAGTGGACCGTTTCCTACGGAGTTGGAAGGTGAGCCGGCGCTCCGGTTGCGAGGCTTAGGCGATAAACCGTGGGATGAATATGGCACGACCACCGGGCGGCCGCGACGGGTTGGCTGGCTCGATCTGCCCATATTGCGACACGCGCGCCGGGTGAATAGCCTCAGCGAGTTGGTCCTGACTAAGCTCGACATCCTCAGTGGATTAGCGGAGATACCCGTGTGTGTGGCCTATGAAGTGGACGGGCGGCGAATGGAGTCTTTTCCGACCGATCTGAGGCAACTAGCCCGTTGCCGGCCGGTCTATAACACACTGCCGGGTTGGGAAGAGGACATCATGGGCGCTCGCCAACCGGCCGATCTACCGGCGAATGCTCGCATTTATGTAGACTTTGTGGCTGCTCAGGTCGGCGTTCCGGTCAGATACGTATCCGTCGGTCCCGGCCGCGAGCAGTTTATTGTGCTAGACTAACCGTCGTCTAAGCCCTCACCTGCTTCGCTGCTTTCGGGTTCTTCCTCGATGATGAGGTTTAGGGTTTCCGGTTCATCTGGTGCTGACGTCTCCTTGGCCTGTTGTTCTTCAGAAACCGGCAAGACAATCGTGCCGCTAAGTGAGGCCTCCAGCCGGGGTAAATCAACCGTCATGCTGTTATCATCCGAACCAGTGTCGATCAAAACGGAGCGATCGATCAAGCGCTTATCGGCCAACGGCCCCTCGACAAAAACCCGTGATAATGAAAAACCGGTAATGGCTCCGGCCGAATCGACGATCACATCGCCCACGACGCCGAGTCGAGTGCCGCCGGGCGTATCCACCTCGCGGCCGACGATCTTTTCGCGCCGGATCCAACCTCTGGCAGCCGGGAATGTGGTGTCATCCGTGATGACTTTACTGCTATTAACCAGGATGGCATCAAGGCCAAAGACTACAACTTCACCGCTGCGAATGAGCTCCGACTTGCGGCGGATGAGACCCTGGGAGCCGATAAAAACACCCAGAACCGCATCCAGGCCGTCATTGAGGTACAAGTCCTGGGCTTTGCCCAGCAGTTTGCCCTCGTCAATCGAGTAAATGGGTTTGTTAAGTAAATCTTTTCCTGAACGCATATCAAACCCCCTTTCTTTTTCTTATTATAGCGCATTCCGGCTGTTTCCTCTATGAAAGATCAGGTTCGAAACTTAAAAAAATATAAGGGTTTATCTACCTTTACACCTGGTTTGCTCTGTCGACACCGAGAACGATCGTCGCGTTGTGGCCGCCCAACCCGAAGGCGTTGGACATGACAACGTTGGCTCCGGATGGCCGGGCTGTATTGGGCACGTAATCGAGATCGCATAGCGGGTCGAGTTGCTCATAATTGATGGTCGGCGGCAACAAGCCGTCGCGTAGGGCCAGGAGACAGATGATCGCTTCCAATGATCCGGCCGCACCCAACAAATGACCGGTCATTGACTTGGTAGAACTGACCGGCAGATCATAAGCGCGTTCGCCAAAAAGGCGCTTGATAGCCACAGTTTCGGCCCGATCATTGAGGAGTGTCGAGGTCCCGTGGGCGTTAATGTAGTCGATGTCGGCTGTCGTGAGCCCGGCATCTGACAGAGCTGCCTGCATTGACGCCGCTGCGCCTTCGCCTGCTTCACCGGGCATGGTGATGTGATAGGCATCGGCGCTGGAGCCGTAACCCAGCAGTTCGCCGTGAATGGTCGCTCCACGTGCCAGGGCATGTTGGCGTTCTTCCAGCACCAGCAGGGCTGCGCCTTCGCTGATGACAAAGCCGTCCCGCCCGGCGTCAAACGGCCGTGATGCTCGCTGAGGCGCATCGTTACGGGTGGAAGTAGCCCCGGAGACGCCAAATCCGGCCACGACCAAGGGCAGAATGCAGGCTTCCGCACTGCCAGCTACCATCACGTCGGCCGCCTTGCGCCGAATCATGGCCGCCGCTTCACCGATGGTATTATTGCCGGTGGCGCAGGCGGTGTAGACGGCCATGTTCGGCCCGGTCAGTCCGTGGGTGATGGAGATAACCGCCGCTGGCGTGTCGGCCAACATCATGGGTACGAAAAACGGGCTGACGCGACCCGGCCCTCTCTCGGCCAAGACGCCCACCGTGTCGATGATGGGATCCAAAATACCCATGCCGCTGCCGACGACGACGCCGGTGCGGCCACGGGCGATAGGCTTGTCGCGCAACCCGGCATCGGCCAGCGCTTGGTCAGCCGCGGCCAGCGCCAATTGGGTCAGCCGGGCCATCCGGCGCGCATCTTTGCGACCAAACAAGGCGACTGGATCGAATTCTTTCACCTCTCCGGCAATGCGCGAATTATGATCGGTGGCATCGAAGTGGGTGATGGGCCCGATACCGGAACGACCATTGCGAATGGCATTCCAGGTGGTGGCGACATCATTGCCCAACGGATTGAGCGTGCCCAAGCCGGTGATGACGACACGTCGATCGTGGTTGCGTAATTCATTAGGTTCGTTTTGGTTCATTGCTGCAAAGTATAACACGGTGGCCCGGCAGGAAATACGAAATAAAGGCAAATTGACGGTCTCACCCGGCTGTCCCGCATTGACGCCGGGTTGTTATTGTGCCATCATCGCCACGCGGTAGAACGATCCGGGCTTACGCTGGCTGCTGGACGTTGGGAGAGAAACGAGCGATGTTGATGTTGGTGGGGCTTGTCCTACTCATTTTTCTAAGCATTCCTGTTCGCGTTTATTTCAGGATTTTCTCAGTTGGCGAAATGATCTCGTTCGATTTACTATGGGGATTTTATGCCTCCGCGGCCGTCATCGCGGGACATGTAGTTGCCGCGCTGTTACTCTTCTCACTGTTGCGCCCCGGTAAAGTTGGTGCGGACGGTAAGAAGCGAAATCGAAAAACGGCCCTATCCGTCCTTCTCGGCATTGCGCTGGTGGCCAAGGCTCTCCATACCCAGTACTGGCTGATCATTTGGGATTCTACTTATGATCCGTTCGAGCTCTTCTGGCTCCATTTGATATTGTTGCCGGTTTTTCTAATCTGGTGCGCTCTGGCTCTAGCCGTCCCGGACCGGTTCAAACCTCTGGCGTTATCGTTGGTGGTTGTGATGCCGGTACTCATTCTATCATGCGATTTGGTCGCCCAGCGAAGCGATTTCCGGCAACTGACAACAGCCCGCGCCGAGTCGGTCAACCGGGCAATCGAGGCGTACCATCGCCGGGAAGGCCACTACCCCGATTCACTTCGCCGCCTGACCTTCCGCGAAGGGCTGTTGCTCCCGGAGCCGGTCACTCTTCCAGGGCAGAATTGGTGTTACGACGGTTCGGCCGATTTTTATCAGCTGGGATACGTCGACCGGAATCATTGGAGCGATCCCAACTTGTTCGGTCACCTGCATGACACTGGCGGCGAGGTTTCCGATCGGCCGCCTTTATGCGCCTCGGAAATAGCCACCTTGCGATACCGGCATCCAGGTTACTTTGGTTTGAGACAGGAG
>JAWOHK010000405.1:0-5228 GCA_046485205.1 Chloroflexota bacterium
GTATCCGCCAGCAAGTAGAGCTTGGTTTCGCCGGGCTCGTGCGGGAGTTGTCCGGTGCCGTCTTCCAGAAGCACCTCGCCGCCATCGAAGAGTTCTTTGAGGGGCGGATGTGGCCGCTGTCCGGCCTGAAGTGGATCTGGTTGTGGTCATTCTCCACAGCGGCTACGAGTACATCGAAGAACCGAGCGAACCGCAAGTCGCCGCGGCACGCGCGGCGGTAGATGCCGGTGCCGACCTGGTCGTCGGCCACCACGCCCACATCCTGCAGGGCATACACAACTATCGCCACGGGGTAATCGCTTACGGCTTAGGCAATTTCGTCTTCAACATCGACGGCCCGCCGGAGACCGCCATCCTCAACATCTGGCTGGACGAAAACGGCGTGCGCCAACTGGAACTCATCCCTGCCATCGTGCAACAGTTTGGGCAACCGCGCCTGGCCGATTTCGCCGAGGCGGGGCCTATCCTGTCGCGAGTCTATTATCTGACTACCTTGCTGAACGCGACTCCGGTCGATTGACGGTCGCATAGGCATGTCCGGGAGAGATAGCGCGGCCGGGCGACCGCCGTCCGCATAATCCGGCAAGTGACTTCGCGCCGGTTGTCCCGGTCTACCCTACTGCGTACAAATTGGGAGATTTGCTGATTTGCTATTGTTGCGCCAGGGCGTTAATAGATGCCGCATTTGGTCCGATGAAAAACTCGCGGGAGAAGCCGCTGACCAGCCCGTTCTCGCTCAGAGCTGAAATGCTGACGCCATATGTTTCGTTAGGGTTCAGACCGGTCAGGGCCACATTACCGGCCTTGCTGGCTTTGACAAACCGGAATGTTGGGTAATAAGGCGAATCGACCGGGCGGAAGGAGATGGCATAGCCGGCCGCATCGGGGTCCACCGGCCAGGTTAGCAGATACGATCCGGTCTCGGCCATGGGATTGACGATCGGCGGCAGTGGTTGGTGAGGAGCACCGGCCAGATTGGCCAGCACCGAGACATTGAGCCTGACCACCTGTTGCAGGTAGTTGTAATCAATGCGATCCCACGTATCCAGATTGGAATTCAACAATTGCGGATCTTCGATCGATTCAATAATCCGAATGGCGGGAAAACCGACCCGGACAAACTCGCGATGGTCACCGAAACGTCCTTCACGGTCCAACGCGTCATAGATCACCACCGGAAAAGTCGGCAAATAGAGGCCTGTGACATATTCAAAGTAGCGTCCGAGCGCGCCATGAATCGACGTCTTGTAATCGACCGCAAAGGACCGCACATGATAGGGAACGCCGGTCCGACCACCAACCCCGTCATAGTTAATCGCGGCGATGATGTTTTTGCCGTCCAGGAAGGCAGTCTCGGCGAAGAAACGCGCGCCAAACGCGCCCTGTTCTTCGGCGGCCGTCGCCAGGAAGACGATAGTCTGGTTCCATTCCCGCGAGCTCATCACGCGTGCCGTTTCCAATAACAGTGCGATGCCGGAACCGTTATCGTTCGCTCCGGTAGCTCGGCTGTTACCGTCCGTATCTTCATATGACCGATTGTCGTAATGGGCCATCACCACGATCATACCGTCCTCACCGGCTTTTCCCGGCAAGGTAGCCACGACATTGCTTTGGTCGGCAAAAAACCCGCGATGAGAGAGCGGAAAATCCTGAAACTCGACCGTTAATCGACCATTGCCAACCCGCACGAACTCGTTGAAAAGCCAGCGCTTGGCCGCACCAATCCCCCATACCTCGGATTGAAAATCACTAAAAGAATTGCGCGTACCGAAACTCTCCAGTTGGCGAATATAGGCCATGAGTTGTTGCTGCGAAACCTCTTGCAGCAGGCGTTCAATTTGAGGGTCAGCGCCGGGAACTACATCGCTGACCGGATCAAAGATCAGTTCGGCCGGTTGATCGGGAATTGTGATTTCAGGCCCAGCAGGTGGTGTAGGGATAATCAACTGTGGCTGTGGTTGCATCAGACTGCAGCCGGTCATTACCAGGCTTAACCATAATAGGATAGCGATTCGCGGCAACACTCTGCCGGTGGGCAAGCTCATTCTAGTGCTCATGATCAAATCAAGCGGTTATATAGATTATACATAATGGGGTCAACACGCACATTCGCTGATTAATCATTAAACTGAGCGGTGTCCGGCACGACGGCAACCGGCTTTTGCTTGTCTGGCTCCTTCGATCGCAACACGCCGCCTTTGGTTTGGTGTCCCTGGCCTATCACCACGAAGGCTTCCGGATCGATCTCCGAGACCAGTTTCCTTAAAACCTCTACGTCGGGCCGGGTAACTGTACAGAACAAGATGGTGTGTTCTTCGGAAGTATACATGCCCTCCCCGGTCCAGCGCGTTACGCCGACCCCCAGACGTTCCATGAGCACCGCGCCTACACGTTCCGAATAGTCGGTTACGATAAAGACTACGCGAACGATGCTCGGCCCTTCCAGCACATAATCAGTCGCTAAGCCCATAACAAACAACATGATCATGGAATAAAGGGCGCGTTCCCAACCGAAAGTCAGTCCCAAGCCCAGGATGATAAAACCATCGATAAAGACGTATAACTGGCTGATGGGGATACCAGTCCTGATTTGTAAAATACGGCTGATGATCCCCGTACCACTGACCATCCCGCGACCGCGCACCACGATCCCATAACCGATCCCACCTATCACGCCGCCATACAGCGCCGTCAATAATAAATCATCCACAATTCCCTGGGGTGGGAAAAAACGTGCCGTGAGATCAATGCCGATCGTATACAACAAAGTCACATAAAGCGTGCGGACCAGGAATCGAAACCGTCCCAATTTCCAGAAGCCCAGCGCAATGAGCGGTATACTCAATAACAACATACCCGTACCGCGGGGGATACCGGTATATTCGTACAGGATCAGTGACAAGCCTGAGAGCCCACCGGGGGCGATGTTGCTGGGGGCGATGAAAATGTTGAAATTGAAGATCATGATGGTCGCGCCGATCGTCAAAAGAATGTAATTTCTGATCGTTTCGCGCCAGTGAACCGGTCCCACCCGCTGCATGTATCCCTGAATTGCTGATATGGCCACCATCACCTCTTTTAAAACTATTTCTCTTCGGAGCGATTATCCGCTAAGCGGTTACGCCACAGCAGGAATACCAGCCCCAACAAGAGCGCTCCACCAATTAATGATACGGTAATCCCGGCCCGCACACTTTTGGGGCGATACGAAAATTCAACCTCATGTGCCCCGACCGGAACCAGGACGCCACGAAAAAGTCCATCAGCCTGATAGACCGGGGCCGGGCGGCCGTCAACCTTCGCTTCCCATCGCGGATAATAGGCGTCCGTGAGCAATAATAACCCATCCCGATCCGTTTCGACTTGCAACGTCACCTGTTCGGGCGCGTATTGGATGATCGTCGCTGTGCCGGTTCCTTCGCCAGGTGGTGCCGGCCCGTCGCCGATAAGGACGGCCGATCGTCGCGGTTCGAAATCATCCTGACCCATAACGGCCACGCTTTCGGCCACGTCAGCGCGCCACTGCCAATCGTAAATGAAAAAGGCGCGCGATAAAACGTCAAGGTTTTCATAGATCTTGACGTCTCCGGAGTAGATCAACCGGAAAGGGCCGGGCACCAGCGATAAAAATGTCTCATCACGCGTGTCTACCAGGGTCAGGGCCGCGAGACGACACTCGACTGTCTCAATTTGGCAGGGCAGCAAGGTTATTTTTTGCGGGCTGGTCGGTTCGGAAAAGGCAGCCCGGTATAAATCTGGTTCTTCCAGTAGCTCCGGTTCCAGCCGCCACATCTGCCCCTCATCCGTTACAATCTCAACCGGCGGAGGCACGCCGTCCGACATAAGCCATATCTCCGTAGCCTCGAACTCCGGAACAACGCCGATGATCACCGGCTCCCGATCCAACTGTACCAGCTGCTGCCGATCAAAAAACACGCCTTTGCGCCATTCATCGCCGACTTTGTCGGTGATGAGATAGCGGCTGTTGAAAAGGCTCAGCCAGCGCTCGTCAGGGACAGCATCCAGAAATTCTCGCAAGCGCCCGTCGGTAGTTGTCGTCCCGTCCGGCAAAAGAAGCCGCATGAGTTCAGTATAGTTTCGCAAGGGTAAAATACCCCCATCAAAGCCGTCGACGGCAGGCAGGCCGAAGATTATCGATAAATTGGGTGAGATGACTTCCTTGTGTTTGACGGCAATAGTGTAGTCATAGCGCGCCGCATCGCTCAATTGATCGGCATAGATCGCATCTATCTCGGTCTGGTCGCCGAGATCAAAGAATATATCAGACAGACTGAGGAATCGCGCCATTGGATCGACGCAAGGCATGCCGGGCACGAGACAAACCGGCGACGCTTGGAGCCGGGCCGGCGGCGGTCGAAGGTCGAAATAAGCCTCTGGGGTGGTCAACTGATTGTAGGGTAGGCTGCGAGATCCAAGCCACAAAGTGATGAATGCCAGCCCTATCAGCCCATAGGCGCCATGACGCGTACGTGGCGGCGGTTGAGTCAGAATCAGCCACAGCAATAGCGCCAGCACGGCCAACTCCACCAGCCAGCCGGCAAGATTCAGAACCGACGGTTGTTCGAAGGGGGCTTCCGCGCCGGTCGGAATCATTTCCGCCAACCATCCGGCCATAAACCCCCATAGGACGAGCAAGGCGACCCCTGTAAAACCGGCCACAACAGGGCGCAGCAAATCCTGCCGGGCCATAGCCACATATCGGCCACCCGATTCCATCTCGTCACGGTCGGCAAAAGCTAAAAGGCGCTGCCAGCCCGCCCCGGCTATTAATGCTGCACTTAAGGCCGCCGGCGCCAGCCAGCGTGCTGGGACCCGAAAGAGATCAAAGCCGGGCAGGTTAGCCAGCAGGTGATAGACAGGCGTAAAACGCCCGAAGGCCAAAACCAGTGCGACCAGTAACAGAAAAATCCACGGTCTGATGCGCCGGTTCTCGTGCCAGTTCCAGGCGCCGATCACGACCAGCATCAACCCCGTAATCGGCAGAAAAGCGAGATATTCTGTAAAGAGCGGCTGCTCGTATGCCGGCAGCAGTCCGCGCGCCAGGTGCAGCGGGTGCCAGGAAAAAGAGAGGATTTCGTTGAGCGCAAGACCGCCCTGGCGACTCGACTGTTGGGTCAACTCCCATGTCGGTAGGAGTTGGACGGCGGCCAGGGCGACCGCCAGACCAAAGCCCGCCCCGGAGAGGGATTGCAGCCCGATGTCGTAGG
>JAWOHK010000173.1:0-6162 GCA_046485205.1 Chloroflexota bacterium
CCGGGCGGAAGGTCGAGCAGCTCATACTCGTACAGATACCAATCCCCGGGCCCGGCGGCGCGGTCGCCCGAGGGCCAACGGGCACGGGCTTGATCCTGAACCGATGCGCTGCAATCGTTTGCCGAACGCTCCTTCAACGTCTACTCTCAAATTGAAGCCCTCGCCCTGCGCGCTGTGGCGCTCGATAAGCAAAAAAGGACAGTCGATGCGTCGGCTGCGCTCCAGCGGGCGGTCGAACTCGCGCGGCCCGGTGGCTTCATCCGTGTCTTCGTCGATTTGGGGTCGCCCATGAAGACCATGCTGCAAACTCTTGCTCAAAAAGGCTTGGACGTTGCGTGGGTTCGCCGCATTCTGGCAGCATTCCCGGATCGCTCTCCGGAGACTCTCAAAAGTAGCGAGCCCGATCTAGTTTGGTCCAAGATACGCGTGGCTAACGCCATGCTGATCGAACCTCTCACAAACCGCGAACTGGAAGTCCTGTTACTTTTGCGTAATCGCCTGAGCAACAAAGAGATTGCCCAACAGCTGAGCCTTTCCCCATTGACTGTAAAACGTTATACGAACGATATCTACGGCAAGCTTGGTGTCAACCGGCGTTGGGACGCCGTGGTCCGGTCTGAAGAGCTCGGATTCTTTCCTCAGAGTTGACCTCCAACCCCCTCCTCGTAGATCTCCCATTTACCCCTCTCCTACACCTTTTCCACACCTTTTGGACGTATAACCCCTCCGGTAGTTGCGGTACTCTGGAGGCATGAATAACGTGCTGCCTCCGAGCAGTTCAGGATTTGATCGCCCCATAACCTACCGGATTCGCGTGCTCGGCCGCATCCCGATCCGATGGCGCGATCGCCTGGAAGGCATGGTCTTATCGGAAACCACAGACGAATCCAAGCTAACAGAGACCACATTGGAAGGCGAGCTGGCTGACCAGAGTGCCCTGGCTGGCTTGCTCAACACGATTGTTGAGCTACATCTAATCGTTCAATCGGTAGAGCATCTACCAAGGAGAGACTCAATGACACTAGGACCCGTCGATTTTATTGCCCTGGAGTTTCCCGGCAACCGATTTAAGGGCGAGATCCTGCCGGACCTATTCGAACTGGTCGACAAGGAGATTATCCGCATCATCGATCTGGTGATTATCAGGAAGGATGAGGGTGAAGTGACCGTTCGCGAGTTGCATGAATTCGAGCCCGGCAACATCGAACTGTTCAATCCCCTAAATGTCGAAACAAACCAGATGATCACGGACCTCGACATTGAGTTGATTGCCGGACAGCTCGCCGACAACAGCACCGCCGGTCTCTTGCTGATCGAGAATTTGTGGGCGAAGAAAACACAACAGGCCATGATGGATGCCGACGGCCGGCTGGTGATGTTTGAGCGTATCCCGGGCGCGGTTGTGGAAGAAGCGTTGAGCGACATGGCAGCGCTGACCCCCTCCGAGGCATAAGAATCAGATTTCATTTCACTTCCGAGCGGAGAAGATGCCGGAGCAATTTGATATTTGGAGGATCACATGTTACGAAGACGACGAAGACCATTGGTTCGCGCCGCAGGTGTTGCGGCCACCACCGCGGTAGTGGCCGGGACGGCCGGTGCCGTCAGTCATCACCAACAACAGAAGTACGCGCAACAGGACTACGAGAATCAACAAATGTACGCCGAGCAGGCTGCGCCGCCACCGCCACAGGTGGTTTATGTGCCCACCCCGGAGGCGGCGCCCGCGCCTCAGACTGCCGGCTCTGACCTGATGGCACAGCTGGAGCAGTTGGCGCAGATGCACGCCGCCGGCGTACTCAACGACGAGGAATTCACCACGGCCAAGCAGAAGCTGCTGGCCGCGTAAGTTTTTTGGCAGGGTGATGATCCGACCTGGCCCTGTTATCCGCGAATACCTGAGTCAGAAACCAGAGCCAGGCCAGGTCGTTTTCAAGGAGATAGAGGAAGGCTCATAGGTGTGATTCCAAACCTGTTCAGGTTATGTCGATTCACCGGTAGCCCTTCCAGGATTGAGCCAAAGCATTTTACCAGGATACATAACATGCGATGACGACAGATACTCGCACGACCGAAAACACAACCGGCATCAGGCGCTTCGTCCCTATGCTTTCCTGGCTGCCGGCTTACAATCGTTCCTGGCTGCCAGTCGATATTGTCGCCGGGCTGACGCTATGGGGGCTGGTGGTGCCGGAAGCGATGGCCTATGCCGGAATCGCCGGCCTGCCGCCACAGGCGGGCCTCTACACGCTGCTGGCCGCGCTACTCATCTACACCATCCTCGGCACGTCGCGCCACCTGGTGGTACAGGCCACCTCGGCCACGGCCGCGCTGCTGGCTTCCTCGGTGGCCGCCGCACTGGTGGCGACGGCCGCCGTCAACGCCTCCGCTCCGGAAACGTATCAGGCCTACGCGTCGGCCTTTGTCCTGGTTACCGGCCTGGTCTTTCTGGTAGCCGGGCTGGCGAAGTTGGGCTTCATCACCCAGTTCCTGTCCAAACCGGTGATGGACGGCTTTGTGATGGGGCTTGCCATTTTTGTGGCGGTGGGACAGCTCAACAAGCTCTTCGGCGTGGAAAAACCCGAGGGCAACACCGTCGAGAAACTGATCGGCATCATCAGGGAGCTTCCCGATGCCAACTGGATCGCCTTTGCCGTAGGAGCCGCGGCGCTGGCGCTCCTGTTCCTGCTGCCGCGTATCAGCAAGAAACTTCCGGCCGGCCTGGTGGTGCTGTTCGGCGCTATCGCCTTGAGCGCGGTGCTGGATCTAAACGGCAATTATGGCGTGGAGATCGTCGGCACGCTGCCGCAGGGGCTGCCCTCGCTTACGTTTCCACAAGTGCCGTTCACGACGTATCTGGCCATGGTGCTGCCGGCTATGGGCGTGTTGCTGGTGGCCTATAGTGAGGCGCTGGGCGTGGCCCACGAGTTTGCCGAAAAGCACGGCTACGAAGTGGATGCGAATCAAGAGTTGAACGCCCACGCGGTGGCCAATCTGGTCAGCGCGTTATTCGGCGGCATGCTCGCCGCGGGCAGCATGTCGGGCTCGGCCGTCAAGGAAGGCGCGGGTGCTCGCAGCCAGGTGACGAATCTGGTCACCTGGGCGGCGACGATTATCACCGTGCTCTTCCTCACGCCCCTGTTCAGGACGCTGCCCGAGGCCGTGTTGGCCGCGCTGATTATTCATGCGGTCTGGCACATCATCGCCTCGCGCAAGCTGCAAAAGCTACGCCTGGCATCGCCGGTTGAGTTCTGGTTTGGCGTGCTGGCGCTGGCCGGTGTGCTGTTAGTCGATGTGCTGGAGGGGATGATCATCGGCGTGGTCGCCTCCCTGGTCTTCGTTATTTACAAGTCGAGCCGGCCGCACGTGTCATCGCTCGGCCGTGTGCCCGATGCGCCCGGCGCCTATTCGGACATGGGCCGGCATCCCGAAAGCATCCCCGTGCCGGGGGTGCTGATCGTGCGCGTCGATGGGCAAATGTACTACGCCAACGCGCTCACGGTCCGGGACCGGGTGAAAGAGATGATCGCTGAAATGCAGTCGCCGCCCAAGGCGGTGATCATTGACTCGGCCGCCTGGGACGAGATCGATCTGACCAGCACGGAAGTCATCAAGAGTCTGCTGAAGGAATTGCGCGGGAATGGCATCGATGTGTACTTTGCCGATGTTCACGCGCCAATACTTGATAATGCCGGCCAGACCGATCTTCTGAATCTCATCGGCCAAGGGAACGTATTCCCGACGGTCGATCTGGCGGTCCGCCATATCGAAGCCGCGAATAGCGGCGAGGAAATCAAGTGAGAAGGTTTCAGCATCAATTGCGCCATCCACAGTCGCCGGTGGCCCGACGCAGAAGACCATTGACGCAAATAAACCAGCAATCCTGGCGGGCCTCCGTGACCGGTCAGGTGTGCAAAAATACCAAAGGGGAGTTGAAGAAGTGAAGGCTAAATTTGTGTCGTTAATCATTGGACTGGGAATGCTGGCGCTCTTCCTGACCGCCTGTAGTGGGCAGGAAGAGACGACCTTGCCCAATCTGCCCTATGGCACTGTTACCGCCCGAGCTGGTATCAATGTCCGCAGTGGCCCAGGCGAAGACTACGCGGCCATCGGCACGCTCGCCTTCCGCGAAGATACCGCCATCGTTGGGCGCAGCGTGGATAGCGCCTGGTGGGTGATTCCCATGCAAGGGGCAGCCGACAATCAGGGCTGGATATCGGCCGAATTTGTAGACGCGTATAACACCGAAAACGTGCCGGTCATTCCGCCGCCGGCTTCCGGTTCAACCGACACCGGTTCAACCGGCTCCGGTTCAACGGCTTCCGGCTCGGACATCACCGGCATCGTCTGGAAGTGGCAGACGTACGAAGACGTGGCCGCGGGCGCATCAACCCGAGTGGACGATCCCAACAAGTACACGATTGTGTTTAACGCCGATGGAACCACGACCGGCCGGGCCGACTGCAATACGTTCTCCGGAACCTATTCGCAAGACGGCGGCTTTACGATCAGCGTGACGCCTGATGTCATGGCGGCCTGTGATCAAGGTTCCATGGACCAGCAATTCCTGAACTTGCTGGATGATGTCGCCGCCGGCGGCCCCGACGGCGCGGGCGGCCTGGTGTTGCAAACGGCTGGTGGCGCCCAGAAGATGATGTTTAGCAACGGTGGCTCGGCCGAGTAGTTTGTAGACGGAATAACCTGACAGGTCTTGGAGACCTGTCAGGTTATCAAGGACTGCGCTCCCGGCTGAAAAGTTGTGGAAGAGGTAAAGGAGTTAACCAAATGACTATCGCAGACTTAATCGGTCTGATTGCCGGACTGTCCGGCTTGCTCTTTGTCGTCACTAGCATGCTGGCTATGGGGTCCTCTCTGACCATGGCGATGATCCTTCAGCCTCTCAAGAATACGAAATTGGTGCTCCTCGCCCTCGTCGCCAACTTCATCCTGGTGCCGGCGCTGGCCTACGTGATTACGCTCCTGCTCCCCATATCTGAGGATCAGAAGATCGGCCTGATCGTCCTGGCCTGCGCCGCCGGCGCACCGTTCCTGCCCAAACTGGCCCAGAACGCCAAAGGCAGCCTCGGCTTCAGCGTCGGGTTGATGGTCTTACTGATGGTGGTGACCGTCATCTACATGCCCATCGTGATGCCGCTGCTGCTGCAGGGCGTGTCGGTGAATCCCTGGGATATCGCCCAGTCGTTGATCGTCCTGATGTTGATCCCATTGGCTATTGGCCTGTTTATCCGCTCCCACTCGGTGGAGGATGGGGACAAGTGGAGCCAACTGATGAACAAGATCTCCACCGTTGGCCTGCTGGTTATGATGGTGACATCCCTGGCGTTGAATATCTCCAACATCATCGACTTCATCGGCTCCTGGGGCCTGCTGGCTCTGGTATTGTTCCTTGTGGGGTCCTTGATCATCGGCGTGCTGCTGGGCGGCCGCGATCCGGGGATACGCGCCGTGATGGGGCTGGGCACGGCGCAGCGCAACATCGCCGCCGCCATCGTGGTGGTCACCCAAAACTTCGCCGGGACCGACACCCTCCCGTTCACGTTGGTGGCGGCAATCCTGGGCCTGCTGATTCTGATGCCGGCCGCCAAGCGAATGGGGGCGAAACAAGAAGCCCCCTCGGCGCCATCCGCTGCTCCACAAATATGATGACCTTTTAGGAGAATGAAAATGACTAACAACGATCCCATTTCCCTGCCGGCCCCGGCGTTTCTCGGCGGAACGAAGGCGATTACCATGACACCGGTTGTCGGCACGCCGCGGCGCGAGTATGCCGAGGTGTTTATTCCGGGCGAAGAGGCGCTCGAAGACGGCGAGTTGCGCGTGACGGTGCTGGGCAGCGGCAACCCCTGGGTGACGCGCGCCCAGGCTTCGGGCAGCATTCTGGTCGAAGTCGGCAACCCCGAGCGCGACCTCCTTGTTTTTGACCTCGGCGGCGGCTCGCTGGCCAACTACGCCAGCCTCAAGCTGCCGGTCAATCTGCTGGACAAAGTGTTCCTGACCCACCTGCACGCCGACCACATGGCCGCTGGAAGATATGTACGTTAAGCTCATGAATGACGGTGATGTTATCTGACCCTGGCCGCTTTGTTCCCGCGGCTAATGCCTCAGATTGCAGGTGACGTTGAAACTGTCTGTCGATTATCC
>JAWOHK010000111.1:0-14602 GCA_046485205.1 Chloroflexota bacterium
ATAAATCAAAGGATATGCGATAATTGGGGAATGATAACATGTCCCCATTGCCAACGGAGTGGCGGTCAGACCGGCTTTGACCTGGCCGTCACTCCGTTGGCAATGGGGACATGTTATCATTCCCCAATTATCGCATATCCTTTGATTTATTCACTCCCTAAAATAACTCGCCCATTTCCGGCCGGTTGTCAGGCTTGCTCTTTTCTGAAATCGGCGAAGCGATAGCCGACGCCGCGCTCTGTGAGGATATATTGTGGGTTCGCGGGATCCTCTTCGATCTTCTTTCGCAAGTAGTTGATGTAGAGGCGCAGATAGTGAGTTTCGTCGCGGTACTCGTAGCCCCAGACTTTGGCCAGCAGGGTGTCGTGGGGTACCACCCAGCCGGCGTTTTGGATGAGATGGTTGAGCAGCCGGTATTCGGTTGGCCTCAGGTCAACTCGCTCGCCATTAACGATGACCTGGTGGCGATTGAAGTCAATGGACAGACGGTCGTCAACGCGCAAGACGGTGCGCGGAGGCGGGGCCGGCCAGTGAGCGCGGCGCAGGACGGCCCCTAACCGGCTCGTCAGAACGCGCGGGCTAAAGGGTTTGGTGATGTAGTCATCAGCTCCCAACGCCAGCCCGCGAGTGATGTCTTCTTCATCAGCGCGCACCGTTAAAAGGATTACAGGCACCGTTGAAATCTCCCGCAGGAGTTCCAACGTCTCGAAGCCGTCCATCTCCGGCATCATGACGTCCATGACCACCAGATCGGGGTTGAACTGGCGAATCTGATCGAGGGCCTGGATGCCGTTTTCGGCTTCGATGACCTGATAACCTTCCAACTCCATATTCATGCGAATGAAGCGGCGCATGCGTAGCTCATCATCCACAATGAGGATCATCTGCGGGCCGGCGGATTCCAAGTTTTCGGGGACTTGCTCAACCATACCATTCTCGCTTACTCGCGCACAAAGCCCATAACCGGTTCCAGGTCAGCTTTGGGCAGTAGCTGGATGTGACTGATGCGGTGCCAGGCAAACAAAACCGTGTCGACGTTGGGGTCGAGAAAGGTCACAGACCGACCGTCGCGCCGCCGGGGATTATAAATGGTGATGAACTGCGCCAACGGATCGGGCAATCCCTCAATTTCGCCCACGACCGGGTCTTCTTCGATAAAATGAATGATGGCTGACAGTCGCATGATCACTATAATTTTAATCCGCTACCGCCAGTTGTACCAGTAAATGGCCGAATCGGACGGTCGCCCGCGGTGGAATTGGATAGGTATAACCGGCCACCAGTCGCTCGTTCTCCAGCCAGGTGCCGTTACTGCTGTGCT
The DNA here is from genome assembly GCA_046485205.1 of Chloroflexota bacterium. Classification (GTDB taxonomy): domain Bacteria; phylum Chloroflexota; class Anaerolineae; order Promineifilales; family Promineifilaceae; genus Promineifilum. The sequence continues at coordinate 1,322 of JAWOHK010000111.1, forward strand.
GGTCGACCAGACAAAATCCACCTTCGGCCCATTGGATAATGGCGTGACGGCGGGACACGCCCAAGTCCAATCCGTCGTAGGGTGACAGGTCCAGCTCCGGGAAATAACCGTCAGCCGGATCGGCCCGGCCGACCTGGATAACGGCTTTCCGAATGGTTAAGCTCTTGTCAGAGCCGGGAAAGGTCACCCGCAACTCCAGGGGCCGCCGTTCGACAGCATCCGGAGCAGTGGCTAACCGACCGCGATCGTCCATCGCTTGCCTGGTGGCCGGGCCGGCCATCTTTCCCGGCCGCCGGGCATCATGAGCCTTAGCCGCCGGGTGAACAGCCGCGCCGCAGGCCGCGCAATACAACGTGCCGTGCAAGTAATCAGTGCTACACTGCGGACAGGCGCTCATGACTCCAACAACCCCATCAGCGAGCGTGTCCCGTATTTGAGGATTTTGCGCCCTTCCGGCGACATGGTATTCATATGCGCCAGACGCTGTGATTCCAATTGGGCCTGCTTCGCCAGTTTAAGGTCGCCTGTTTCCAGGTAGCGCGTGGTCAAATGGTGCATGGTGGCGGCGGCCTTCGCTAGCTCGCCCGCCTGAGCCTCTTCCCAGGCTTTTTCCTGCATCCGATAGAGATTAAGCCGGCGCGCGGCTTCGATAATCGTCGCCGGTGGTGATTCATCGCCGGCTTCCGATTGCACCACCAGGTGGGCGTTGTGGTTCATCGAAATGAACTGGCCGCTGTCGGCCGAGACGCGGTAGTTGATTTCGATAGGCAGCTTGAAGCGGGTCGCAATTGGTTGCGGCGCGACAATAAATTCCAGGAGAAACGATAGCGATGCTCGGCCTTCCAGATTACCCAAAGGGATCGCTCCCTCCCCGGTGTTCAACGGCTGGGGAAAAGGCGACAGTTTGAATCCGGAACGCAGTTGTATGCTGCTGGGCCATTTTTGAGTCAACGTCGCATTCCGGCCATAGACCACTTCCAGACCTTTGAGACGGCTTTCCATCAGCGGTAGTAAATCGCCGGGCTGCTCGATATACCCCGACTGCCCGCCCGACGGGGAAACGAGCGCATCGAGGAATTGATCGTTCCAATCGGCTCCAATCCCTAGGGCAGTGATATCGATTCCCTCGGCCGCCGCCTCCTCGCCCAACCGTAGGCAATCGGCTGCATCCCCATATGTATGGCCATCGGTCAGCAAAATTAGGTGGCTGGTATGACCGGGGGCCATCTGGCGAGCCTGCATCACGCCCGCCCGCAAGCCCTGAAAAATCTCGGTGCCACCTGAGGCAACGATGGATTGCAACTGTTCGCGAGGGTTTCGCCAGGCAGTGGCGATATGCGGATCGGTTGCCCGGCTGGTACGGCTATGGCGGCGAGCGGGTAATACTACTTCGGCGCGATCACTGAAGCTGACGACCGCGAGCGAATCATCCGGCCCCAGCTTATCGAGCAACAGATCAACCGCGCGAACGACCGTCTCCAATCGTTCACCGCGCATGGATGTGCTGCGGTCAATGACCAGTACCAGATTGAGCGGTTGTTGCCCTGCCTGGCGGCTCTCGGCCGAATTAATGGTCATCAGTGCATACAAGAGTTGCGGGCTGTCGATGAGGGGCAGCCTGGTCGCACTTAAGACCAGCTCAAGTTCCAGAGCCGGAGCCGCGGTTTCAAGGACGAGCGAATCATAGAAGCGGCGTCGCTGGGGATCGCTCAAGACCTCAAAAGCGTATCGCAACCGATCCCGGCCTTCTCCCTCCCGCCCATTGGCAAGCTCAACTCGCCGGGCGCTGTAGGCGGCTTCTATGTCGGCCGTGGTCGCGGAACGGGCGACACCCAGTACGGTGTAGAGGTCAGTCAGGTCCCGGCTATTCATGCTCAATCATCAACGGAAGCCGGGTAGAAATAGGACCGGGCCTAACGCTCTCTGACACCATCAGGCTTCAAAACGGACCACGACGGCCGTGATATTATCCGGGCCGCCCTTATCCATGGCCGCTAAATACAGCCGGTCGGCCAGATCTTGGAGAGTACCGCGACTATTGAGGATGCCGGCCAATTCATCCTGGGGCACATAGCCACACAGACCGTCGGTACAGAGCAACAGCTTGCCACGGGAAGGTAAATCCAGTGCGAAGGTATCGATATTGAGCGCAATTTCCTGACCCAATGCCTGGAGCAAAACATTGCGGTACTCGTATGTTTCGGCGTCCTCGTCCGAAAGTTGTCCCCGATCTTGCAGGCGTCGCACGAGGGAATGATCCTTGGTCAGGGCACGCAATTCTTCATTCTCAAGCAAATAAGCGCGCGAGTCGCCCACGTGGGCAATCATTAGTCGCCGGCCCATAATAACCACGGCCGTCAGTGTGGAGCCACCGTTCTTCTCCGGATCGGGTTGGTATACCGCCTCATGTGCGGCCAGCATGCCATCCTCGACGATCTCCAGCAGCTTGTCCTCCTTCGGTTCGGGTCGGCCCCGCAGAAGGGGAAGATAGAGATTTGACAACACATAATCGGCGAAGGCACGGGCGGCGGCACTGCTGGCGATGTGTCCGTCCATCTGGCCGCCCATTCCATCGGCCACTACGTATATCCCGAACGGCTGCGGCGCTACATGACCGACAAAATAGATGGTGGCAGTGAGACAGGCATCCTCGTTGCGCGGTCGCACAGCGCCTGTCTCGCAACGGTGCGCACTTTCAAGGAGGGGTAGGTCGTGACTCATGGTGGCTTAGAGGGGCAAGGCGTACAGGTTATGGTTAGCCGCGCCGATATAGATGACGCCGTTGATGATCGCCGGTGAACCGATGAAGGGGCTGCCGGTATCGAACCGCCATTGTAATTCCCCCCGCCGTGTGCTGACGCCGTAAAGACTGCCGTCAACCGAGCCGAAGTAAACCGTTTTGCCCCAGATGGCGGGAGCCGAGACAACCTGGCCGTTCACCGGGTAGGCCCAGATCTGGCGGCCCGTGGCGAGGTCGACAGCGTAGAGATGGCCGTCAGCCGAGCCGATATACAGTATGCCTTCGTGAATGACCGGCGTGGAAATGACCGGGCCGTTGGTCCGGAAGCGCCAGATCGGCCAGCCGGAACTGGCGTCGATCGCGTAAACCATTCCGTCGAGCGAGCCGACATAGAGGATATCATCAGCCACTTTAGGTGAAGACGTCACCGCGCGCTGGGCTGTGGTTTGCCACTTGGCTTTGCCCGCGCTTAATTCCAGGCTCACGATCTGCCCGTTCTCGGTGCCGAAATAAACCAGCTCATCGGAGACGAAGGCTGTCGAGCGCACCGGACTATAAACATTGTTCTTCCAAAACAGCTGGCCGCGCATGGCGTTGACCACGTAGAAGAAGCCATCATCAGCGCCAAAAAAAACATGGTCAAAGCGCACAGCCGGAGAGGAATAAATCGGACCTTCGGCTCGGAACTGCCAGTTTAGCCGCCCCTTGCGCAATTGGAGTGAGTAGAGTGAATGATCAGAGGAACCAAACACCACCGCGTCATCGGAAACCACCGGCGAGCCGCCGATGCCGCCGCCGGTGGGGAATTTCCAGAGGAACTCGCCCTTGTCGGCCGTCACCGCGTACAGGTTATGGTCATAAGCGCCAACAAAGATGATACCTTTTGCCCCGGCTGGTCGGGTGCGAATCTCATCTTCACAGCGGAAAACCCATAGCGGCTTGACCTGGCTGACGCCTGCCTTGAGGACCACGGGCGGAGCGCCGGTCGTCGACGTTTCGTCATAGCCACGGCCGCCGTCTTGGCCCCGACTGATGCGCTGATCCAGATCGGTCTCGTCTGATTCGCCTTGCGACAAAACCAGCAGAGTCTCGCGCAGGGCCATCGCGTCGGGAAAACGGTCCTTCGGGTCATAAGCCAGGCAGCGCATGATGATGGCCTCGAAAGCGCGCGAGATGCCCGGCGAGGCGGCGCGAATCGGCCGCTGGTCAAAGGTAAAAGGTGTTTCCTGGCGGGGATCCTGGCGGGTTAACAGGTGGTGAAAGGTCGCCCCTAACCCATAAACATCCACGGCCGGCGTCGCCTCGCCGCGATACTGTTCCGGCGGGGTATAACCGGCAGTACCGATCATCGTTCCCCGCTCTTCGCTCGGCTCGAATAACTTGGCGATGCCGAAGTCGATGAGCCGGATGTTATTGTAGGGGTCAAGCATGATATTCGACGGCTTCAGATCACGAAAGACGACCGGCTGCGGTTTTTGGCTGTGGAGATAGGCCAGCGCTTCGCAAATCTGCAACGCCCAATCGAGTGCTTTTTGTTCATCCAGATATTCGTCCGTTTCATCCAGCCACTGTAGCAGATTTTGACCGGGGACAAACTCCAGGACCAGGTAGCTGCGGTTGCCGTCGGTGAAAAAGTCATAGATATCGGGAATGGCCGAGTGATTGAGAGTGGCCAGCATGCCGGCCTCGCGTTCGAAAGACTTGATGGTCAAATCGCGGAGGTCAGGATCGGCCGTGTTGATCGTCATCTCCTTGATCGCGCACAGCCGCGTGACCGAGGGGAAGCGCAGGTCGCGCGCGCGATAGACGGAACTGAACCCGCCCGCGCCTAACGATCCCATGACCATGTAGCGGCCTTGCAATACGTCGCCGGAACGCAATTCGCCGCTACCATTGCGCCCCGTCGGGCGGCTGTCGATATCACCCTGGTCGGGCGGAATTTGTTTGGTTCCCACTGCCATCACATTGTTCCCGGGCCGGTAAATGTAACCTGTCGACCGGCCATCAACTAACTAAGAAGTCGTACCGTCCCAATTATGTGACGGGTCAGACAATTATTCAAATAAAATTAGCGTGAAAGGCGACGCCATACCCGTTCACCGGCAATCACACCGGCGGCGGGCATATCTATTGTGCCGGCCATGACCCGCCGGCCCTCTTCCAGCAACTTGATCTTCAGATCGTCGTACCCGGCAAAGAAGGAACTCATCTGGGATTTATAGGCAGCCACGGCGTCGATCTTGGCCGCCAATTCGACATCGGTCAGCGCGACAACCTCGGCCGACCAGCCGTCACGGTCTTCCGGCGGCAATGCTTCTTCAAGTGCACCGGGCTGCATCGTGTAAGGATAGTCCTCATAATAGGCAGGATCGATGAAGACCCGTTCGGCGGCCAGTCGGGTCACTCGGTGATCTACGTGTCGACCGACGCCTAGCGGCAGGTATACATGACCGGCCGGCGGTAGCGCCGCGAATGCCCGGGTCAATTCGTCGATGATGTCATTATCTTGGGGGTTGATGTGGCCGAACATGTCCGTTGGGCCGGGATAGCGGAGTCTGCCATCCGGCTCGAGGCGGTAAATGCAATCCTGAAAAGGCAGGTGCAACACATCCGCTCCCAATATAGCCAGTGCGACCCGGTCTTCGGCGCGGCGTAGAGCGACGATACCGGTCTCAATCCCTTCCCCACCCAGGCTGTCACGCCAGCGATTATGAAGCGATTCCACCGTCTCCGACTGTAGGCCGGGCGGCGGTTCGGCGGCCATAATGGTCACCACAAGGACGGACTCCCCGGCCGTAGTCTGTCGGAAGACACGCCCACCACAAGAAAGCGCCACATCATCAAAGTGGGGCGATAGATAGAGATGGTCGTATTGGTGCATAATGATCAGTTAGGCATCCGACGCGCCTGGGGGCTATAATACCATACTCATGAGCGATTACCCGCCACAATCAAAAACCTTAACCCACCTGGATGAAAGCGGCCAGGCCCGCATGGTCGATGTCGGGGCCAAAGCTGTGACCGAGCGGGTGGCGGTCGCCCGCGGCCGGGTGATTATGGACCCGGGCACGCTGGACCTTATCGTCGCTGGCGGTATGAAAAAGGGCGACGTGCTGACGGTGGCCCAGGTGGCCGGCGTTATGGCCGCCAAACGCACCAGCGAACTTATCCCCCTTTGCCACCCGTTGCTGTTAAATCAAATCGTAGTCACCTGCACACCCAATATCGACGAGGCCTGTGTCGAGATCGAGGCCACGGTGCGCGTGTCGGGTAAGACCGGCGTCGAAATGGAGGCCCTGACAGCTGTCACCATCGCCGGGCTGACCATTTACGATATGGCCAAGGCGGTCGATCGAGGCATGCGTCTGTCCGATGTCCGCCTAGTGAGCAAATCTGGCGGCCAAAGCGGCGACTGGCAAGTGCCTGAAGATTAGCCGGCTCCGTCGCGCAACTTCGCAACCACCGGGCAGATTGCGGGTTACTCATACAACAGGCATCACCGACGACACATATGGAAGTAGAGATACGCTTGTTTGCTACATTAAAAGATCGCGCCCAAAGCGAGCGCATCCGGATCAGCCTTCCGGCTAATCCAACAACTGTCCGCACTCTGTTGGCGGCGGTCGGCGACGCCTATCCCGCGCTGTCGGCGGCATTGCCAACTTCCCTGGTAGCGGTTAACCGCGCCTATGCCGGGCCGGACACCGTGGTTCACGCCGGGGATGAAGTCGCCCTTTTCCCGCCGGTCAGCGGCGGCAGCGAACTGCCCCACCCGGCTTATTTCGCGGTTTCGCCTGAGCCGCTGGACATCATCGCCGTCCAGTCCCGGCTGGTGGGACCGGAAATCGGCGCGGTAGTCAGCTTCACCGGCTTTGTGCGCGGCCAGACCCGGCGCGACGGCCTACCGACGGAAACGTTACATTTGGATTACGAAGCCTACGAGTCGATGGCCGAGGAGAAGATGGCTCAAATCGCCCACGAGATCTGGACTCGCTGGCCGACGGTGCGCGGCGTAGCACTCGTCCAGCGCACTGGCCGGCTTGAAGTGGGCGAGGTAACGACCTTTGTAGCCTGCGCGGGCGGCCACCGCGACCAGGGCGTGTTTGAGGCGGCACGGTACGGTATTGACCGCCTGAAAGAGATCGTGCCTGTATGGAAGAAAGAGGTCGGCAGCGATCGCAGCGTCTGGATCGAGGGGCATTACCGGCCCACGATCGACGATAACTTGTAAAAGAAAACAAATCGGATCGGTGGAGTTTGTGAATGAACAATGCAGAAAACGGACATCGTCGGGTAGTGATTACCGGCATGGGATTGATTACCCCTCTCGGCCATAACAGCGCGGACACCTGGGCCGCGATTCTGGCCGGAAAATCCGGCTTCGGTCCGATTACACTGGTCGATAATCCCCACCATACCGTCGGCGGGCTGTGCGAAGTGAAGGAGTTTGATCCGGCCCAATACATGGATCGCAAGGATGCCCGTCGCCGGGACCGCTATCAGCAGCTGGCGACTGTCGCCGCGGCCGAGGCGATGCGCCAATCCGGCCTTACGATTACCGATGAAAATCGCGAGCAAATCGGCATCACTGTTGGCACGGGTATCGGGGGAATGCGCACCATCGTCGAGCAAGAAGCGATCCTACAAAACGGTGGCCTGCGGCGTCTCAATCCTTTTGGTATCACGATGATCATGCCCAACGGCGCGGCGGGCATGCTGGCCATTGATTACGGCATTCACGGTCCGACGACAACGATCACCACGGCCTGCGCCGCGGGCAACGATGCCATCGGCCACGCTTTTCGCTCCATCCGCTATGGCGAAGTGGACGCCCTTCTGACCGGCGGTTCCGAGTCGCTCCTTACGTCAGTCGCCATTGGCGGCTTCGAGCGAGCCGGCGCGGCGTCGACCCGCAGTAGTGAGACACCCCGACCCTTTGATCTCGACCGCGATGGGCTGGTAATCGGCGAGGGCGCGGGTATGCTGGTATTGGAGAGTCTGGAACACGCCCAGGCGCGCGGCGCGACCATCCTGGCCGAGATCGCCGGCTACGGCCAGACAACGGACGCTTATCATATCACTGCTCCACCTGATGACGGCTCCGGTGCGGCGCGTGCTGTTCGTAAGGCGCTGCAGGATGCCGGGTTGCGGCCGGAAGACGTAGATTACGTCAGCGCCCACGGCACGGCCACGCCGCTCAATGACACGGCCGAGACGAAGGCCCTCAAGGCTGCCCTGGGCGAGCACGCCTACAACATCGCCGTCAGTTCCACCAAATCGATGACTGGCCACATCATGGGCGCGACCGGTGCCATCGAGACGGTTTTCTGTGCTCTGGCCATTCGCGACCAGGTTCTTCCACCGACCATCAACTACGACACGCCTGACCCGACCTGCGATCTGGACTGTGTGCCGAACAATTCGCGACCGGGCGAAATCGATATTTGCCTTAACAACGCTTTCGGCTTTGGCGGACACAATGCCGTTCTGGTCATTCGCCGGTATAATGCCTAGAAATACTCAGACCTGTGAGGTCTCCACCGACCCGACAGGTCGGTGAGAAACCGATGGACGACCTTCTAGAATTCAGCGACCGGCTGGGCATCGATTTTCGTGATTATTCACTTCTCTCGCGGGCGCTGACTCACCGATCCTATCTAAATGAAAACCCCGGCACAGTGCTGGAGGACAACGAGCGGCTGGAATTTCTGGGTGACGCGGTGATCGATTTCATCGTCGCTGCTTTTCTTTATCATCGCTTCCCGGAGATGGATGAGGGCGAGTTAACCAGCCTGCGCGCAGCGCTGGTGCGGGCTGAGACGCTGGCCCGGTTTGCTCGCGAGGTAGACCTGGGCCAATATTTGCGCCTGGGTTATGGGGAAGCGGAAAACGGCGGCCGCGACCGGACCCCCCTGCTGTGCGCCTCATTCGAAGCCGTCATGGGCGCGATCTACCTCGATCAAGGGCTTGAACCAGCCCGCGCACTGGTTGAAGGATTAGTCGGTCCTGCGTTGGAGCAAATTCGCGCCGGCGCGTTGCACAAAGACGCCAAGAGCGAGTTTCAGGTTTGGGCCCAGGCTCACTATAACGTTACCCCCCATTATCGGATGATCGACAGCGAAGGCCCTGACCACGCCAAAACCTTCACAGTGCAGGTCTTCGTCGGCGAAGTGGTCTGGGGCGAGGGGCGAGGGTCCAGCAAGCAAACAGCCGAGCAGGCCGCCGCCGCCAAAGCTCTGGAAGCTGTCGCGGCACTGCCGGAGAAGGCCAAATAAACCGCGCGCGCCGGTCCAACCAACGACTACTCATCACCGGCGGCAGCGGCTATCTGGGTCGTCATCTTGTGCGGTTGGCTACGGCCGGCTATCCAGGCGAGTTTCGCTACACTACCTTCACGACCGATCCGCACGGGCTGCCGGAAGGCGTCCATCTCGATATACGCGACGGAAGAGCCGTCGAGCGATTGGTTGGCGATTTCGTCCCGAACGTCATCATCCATACCATCGGTTCCAACCGACCGGCCGATATGGCGGCAGTCATCGTTGAAGGAACCCGCCAGGTAACCGCAGCCGCCACGGCTGTGCAGGCTCGTATTGTTCACATCTCCACTGATGCCCTCTTTGACGGGACGGCCGCGCCTTATGATGAAAGCGCGCCACCAGCACCGATCAACGAATACGGGCGGGCCAAGGCTAGTGCCGAAGATCTTGTTCGTCGCACTGCCGATCATGTCATCGTGCGCACGTCGCTCATTTATGGGCTGGAGGAAATGGACAACGGCACGGCCTGGATGGCCGCGGCGCTACAAGCCGGGCAGCCGGTGACGCTCTTCACCAACCAGCGGCGCAACCCGGTCTGGGTCAACACGCTCTGTGAGGCATGTCTGGAACTCATCGACCATCCCTATCAGGGTGTATTGAACATTGCCGGGCGACAGGTGCTGACTCGAGTGGACTTCGGCTTGCGGCTGCTGGATTGGTGGGGAATCACAACCCGAGAGTCACTTGTGTTCGGACCGGACGCCAGCGGCCGCTGGCCGCTGGATTGTGAGCTGGATGTGGGGTTGGCGGGCCGGCTCCTAGCGACGCCACTGGCAGGCGTGGATGAGGTGATCGCTGCTCAGTCCGGTCGCTTGGATTCGCTAAAGGAATCGGCGTAGAACCACGCGATAAGACGTTCATCGGCCCAGGTTCGCAGCGCCTCCATCAATTCCCTTCCCGTTTCAGATAATTGGGCGACCCGCATGGCGGTCTCATTTTCGAAGTAGGCTTCTACCATGAGGTGGAAGCGCGACTGGCCGGTCGGCTGTCCGGTGATCCGGCTGATTTCCAGCATCTGCAGGCCCGGCCACTGCTCAATCAATCGCAGGTGAGTGCCGGAGAAGAAATCTTCCAACAGGTTCGAATCATCTACCTGATAGTAGATGACTACAAATTTATACATGATCCCGGTGGGTTTGGCTGGGCGTTCTTACCGCCAGATAGCCGCCAGCCGTTCCTTCAATTCCGCCCGCTGCCGTTGGTAGTCCGCTTCCTCGATCTGTCCGGCCTCAAAAGCATCATCCAGCTCGGCGATTTCCTTCAGCAGCGCTTCTTGCGTGTCACTGGTCTCACCGACATCCGCCGGGGCAACCCACTCCTCATCTACTTCGCGCCGCCCTCGCCACGACTGCCAGAGGATGACACCGGCCCCGGCCGCCAGCAAAAACGCTGCGCCACCGATCAGCAGTTCCACGGGCGTGTTAAGGTTCAAGGACGTTCCCTCGGCCCCCGACACCATCTGCGGCCGGCCCTCTAACTGGATGGTGACCGGTTCACCCGCGGGGATGGCTGCCCGGCTATAATTGCGGAAGGTGTCCCCCTGACCGAATTGTTGGGGTGGCTGCTCCACCCACGACGGCCCGGTTACGGACACGCCGGTATCGGGTAATATGATCGTGCTGCTGGCCGTATCGTAATATAGTGGGTGGGCGACGGTCATGCCGCTGCGATAGGGCAGTTCATAGCGGACCAGCAGGTTCAGTGCGCCCGGTCCCGGCCGCAGCGGCAGCGGGTCGGCCCAGCCGCGTTCCGTGGGCACAAAATCATTGGCCGGCAGGAAAGAATCCAGCGAGCCAAAGGCTCGCAGGAATGAAAGATTCTCAGCTCCGGCCGGCAATGCGATCTCCACTGTCCCTTGGGCCGGGTCGCCCGATTCACCCACAAAAACGGCGTTCTGGTTGTTATTGATAATATATAGCTCGCTGATTCGCAACCGATCCTCCACGAATTCCATCACTACATGTAACTGCCCCAGGTTGATGCCGGAGGCGTCGGTGCTCCGCTCATAGACTTCGATGGGCAATTCCAGGGTCGATTGCTGGGGGCTGAGCTGGTCGGCAGCGCTGCTGAAACTCAGATCCTCATACCCTGCCCCGGCAATATACACCCAATCGGGAGCTACATCGGTCACGTCGAAGCGGTAGTTGCCGTTGACATCGGTTGTGGTCGTCAGAGTCAAGGTTTGGACAAAGTCAGGTGTGAATGCGCGCAATGTGACATCCGTATTGGCTAGCGTTTCGCCGGTCGTGCCATTGCTCAGGTTACCGGCGATGGTTCCCGCGGGGATCAAGGCGGCCGGCGCAGCCGGATCGGCATAGACATAGCTGAACGTCCGGGCGAAATCAACCACGCGCCACAGGTCATCGTCGGCGACCTCGTAGTCGTGAGCGGGGATCGCACCGGGCGTCAGGGCACTGTGGACCGTCTCATTGCTGCGATTGAACCAGTAGTCCAGGGCTGTCAGGTCGGTCAATACGGGATCGGTTCCCGCTTCCGGGCCGTCACCACGGCCGTCGTCGCCGTGACAGGCGGCGCATTGGGCTTCATAGATCACCTGGCCGGCGGCCACGTCCTCGGCCGGCGTGGCCAGACTATAGACGCCCGCCACCAGATCCCAGCGGCCGGCTTCAGGAATAGGGTTGCTGCTGGCCGGTCCGAAAGGCGGCATGCCGACCGTGAGATCGCCATGGGTGATCTGCTCGAACATCGTCGACGGCCGGGCCTCGCGGCGGTACGCAGCATCAAAAGGCATGGGAGGCTGTCCACCCATCTGGAGGATGAGCGGGCCGTCACCCTGCCCGGCTTCACCGTGGCAATTCGCGCAGCGCTCGGCGTATAGATCCAACCCAAGCGCTGCATCGGGAGGGGTTTGCGGCAAAACAGGCTCCTGGGCGGCAACGCGGGCGGCGAAAATAGCGATTACGGCCAGCAGAACTCCGGCCAAGGCGAGGGTTAGTAGCCGGCTTTTGGTGGCCGGGGACAAGTGATGGATCATCTGTTTTGCGGCTCAGACCTACGCGGCCTGAGCGGTATGCGACTCCTGAATAAGCTTGTGTCCGCAGCCGGCGCAAAAACGTTCGTCGAGTTCGACGCGGCGGCCGCATTGAGGACAGAACCGAATGGCGCCGTTGGTTGGAACGGGCTCTTTCTGGCGCGTCTCTTTCACCGCGGCCTCAATGGCCGCGTCAATTTCCTGGGGGGTGCGGAGCTTCCTGACGGCCGCTTCGATCTGGTCATTGACACTGGCTGTCACGGTCGTCGAGACCGGTGCGGGGGCTTCAGCATAACCATGCTCATCGAGTTGCTTCATGACCAGCGCGGCCTGTTGCACGATCCGGGGCCTGGTATGATTATAAAGTTCCGGCGCGACTTTGGCCGCCTCCATGTCGTCATCCAGCTCGCGAATCTGGCGCAGCAACGTGGCCTTGCGTATCAGCAGCGCATCGATCTCTTCGCGGTCGTGGCGCACGTCGTCATCTTCCGGATGGATGAACGGCCGCGCTAGATAATATAAAACAATGAGCAGGAGGGCAATGCCCATCAAAATCGAACCCAAGGTCAGGCCGGTTATCACGAGGTGGCTCCGTTTAATTCTCTAACAGTTGGGGAATGAGCGTGTCCATCAATTGTGGCGACATCGGCCCGATCTGTACGTGGCGAATCACGCCATTTTTGTCGATAAAAAATGTTTCCGGCACGCCGGTGATCTCGTACTGGCGCGAAATGCGCGTCCCCAAGTCGGGCGCGTGGGGATAGGTCACCGCGAATTCTTTCATGTATTCCAGCGATTTTGGCTCGGTGTCGACATAAGCGACGCCCAGAAAGATCACCCCGTCATCCCGGTATTTGCGCCAGGTCTGCTCCAGCAATTCGGCCTCATAGCGGCACTCAACACACCACGATGCCCAGAAATTGAGAACAACCGGCCGGCCTTGCATATCGGATAATCCGGCTTTTGAGAGGCCTTCCCATTCATAACCGTTGAAGAACGACATTTCGAAATCCGGCGCATTCTGGCCGGCCTCAGGACGAACAGCGTTGGTGTTGATCAATCCCCAGGCTAATACAGCCAGCAAGCCGATGATAGCTAACCAGAGACCGATCATCGTCCACCGAATCGGCTTTTTCCCTGTTTGTGAGACTGTCGCCGGTGTAGTAGAGGTTGAAATGGTTTCACTCATAGTTCTTATGATCCCGGGCGAACCTTACTCGCCCACTTCC
>JAWOHK010000233.1:0-2911 GCA_046485205.1 Chloroflexota bacterium
AGCCCTGGCTCTGGTAGCCTCGTTGGCCGCCATTGCCTCACGACTGCCCGGACTTCCTACCCCACCATTGCCCCCTCAAGCCTGGTTTGCAGATCTCAATTATTTCGGGACGATTTTTATTTTTATCATCAGCCTAATCGCGTTGTTCGGGCGAATTATTCACCGGCTCACTCGGCGCAAAGGCCGCATCACCAAACGCGAGCAGCGAACGCTCCTTGTGGTTCTTTTAGGCTTATTGATTGCCTTGCCCATGTATCTGACCACAGCCCTCACCTGGGTGACCATTGACGGCCGGCAGATATCCTACTTCTGGCAAGGGTTCGATTTAAGATTCTTGCTGTTGGGCGTGCCGCTGGCATTTGCTTACGTCCTGGTTCGCTATCAGGCCTTGCGCTCTCCATCAGCTCTCTTTGTCGTGGTGATGGCGCTGGCCGGCTCGGCCCTAATCGCCGCCGTGGGCGCCTGGTTATGGACCACTGGCCATCCAACCTGGCCCGACAACGGCTTGCGGCCGCCTTTTGTCCCGCTGTTTCTGGCCGCGCTCGTTTCCAGTCTGGTCTGGCTTGTGTTTACATCGTGGCGCGGACCCATGGGACGTTACTTTCAACACGAACGCCGCAGTTACGCCGCTGCCCGAAGATTCGGCCAGCGTGTCATGGGAGAAGTGAATCTCCAACAATTACCTAACACGATGGCCAAGGCGCTGGTTGAGGAATTTGAGCTGGATCGCGCGGTGATCTGGATCGGCTCACCTCAAGGAAATCTGACCTTAGCGGCGGCGCACGGCACCTTTTCACGCGAATTGCCCTCTACCTTATCGGTTCGGTTTGCCGGAGGCATGACATCACCCCTATATCTGAATCGCCCAGAGGAGTTGCCGATGTGGGCACAACCCATTGCCGGGCAGGATCTCGAGTTGGCTGTGCCCCTGAGCGCTGACAATTATCTGACCGGTTTGATTGGTCTCGGTCCACACTGGGATGAGCAAATATTTGACGATCGTATGGTTGAAATCGCCGAACTGGTAGGCCAGCAAGCGACTTTGTTTCTGGTTGCGGCTTATAATGTGAATGAACTTCGCCAGGTTCCCGGTCGCATGGCTGAGGTGCAGGAACAGGAACGGGTGCGATTGGCTCAAGAGCTACATGATACCATCCAGCAATTCCTCGGCCGCCTGCCGTTCTACCTGGCTGTCAGCCGGGACTCGGTAGGCGTTAAACCTGAACTAACGTATGATATTCTCGACCGCGTCATCGGAGATGTGGAGTCGGCCGCCGGTGATGTACGCCGGATCCGGCACAATCTGGCTCCGAGCCAATTAGAACAAGGGCTGACAACCTCTTTGGCCGCCCTGGCCCGGCACTTCCAGGACAGAAGCGGGATTCAAACCTCGCTTTCGGCCGCAGCGGATACGGATGCGTTGACAGACATCAAATCGCGCCACGCCATCTACCGCGTCATCCAACAGGCCCTTGACAATGTAGAAAACCATGCCCAGGCTAACCACGTGCAGATTTGGCTTCAGGTTCAGGCTAATCGGGTCGTCTTCTCCGTTAAGGACAACGGCTATGGGATTTCAGAAATACAAAAACTTAGACCAAGCCATAACGGCGGCTATGGGCTGGAATCAATGCGCGCCCGGCTGGAAGCTTGTGGCGGAGAATTTGATCTCAAATCCGTCGCCGGACAAGGGACAGAGGTTGCGGGGTGGGTACCCGTAACCCACAAAAACGAGCCTGTGATTGGCCTTTAAGGTCAATTACTCCACCCCTCACCTTCCTATTTTACCCATTGCCCTACGTATTAAATTTAGTGTCGATTGGGGGAGTTCCCTCTTTCCACGGACGCAGATTTCCTTATACTACTCTTTAGTTGAATCTCTCGTGAGTGGTAGATAGATTGAAGGATCGCGTAGCGCCCGCGGAGCGTTCCTTCAAACGTTCAGGCACTGCAGCCTTGGTGGTGATCACTGAGATTACAGGTACTGATCAAGATAAGCAGACTCTGGCGTAAAACTAGAGTCTGCGCTTGTCGCACTGTTGGATTAGGGGGAAAGCCCCGTGAGCCAAACGCTCACGGGGCTTCATAGTATCTAAGTGTTTTAATTCGCGTTCGATGCCGGTATCGCCGGCGGTCCCGCTCGATCAATCACCAGACTTGCCGATGGTCGCCTTTTCATTCAGAGTCACTGATGGCTCTCCTTCATTAGCTGCAACAAGGCTGGCGGCGAAGGTCACATCGTCCACAAACAGATTGCTGTTCTCCGATGCGTTGGTCTCGACTCGAATCTGGAGTGTGACGGTTTGACCGGCATAAGCCGACAGGTTAACTGATTTTCGAACCCAACCATTGGTCTCATTTGCCTCACAGAGGCTGTACTCGTGAACCTTGACATTGTTGACCACCACCTGGGCGAAATCATGATTACAGGTGTCAATCGAGGCGATCATATGGTAATAAGTAAAGTAGGGTGTTGCCTGGGGAATGGTGACCAACTGCTGGAGGAACGACACTTCATTATCTTCCCCACCTAACCAGGCGGCCCATTGACCGCTCCGTGGAAATACTGATGCTGGCAGATCATCGACATGATAGATAATATCCCAACCCTGCAACGAATACTGCGTCCAGCCGGTTGGTCCGGCCTCGAAATTTCCGTTTAGAAGCGGCTGATTTCCGGAAGTCGCGGCCACATTCATGTTGACAGGAATAAAGGAGGCATAAGTTTCAACGACGTCCTCACTTATGGTATCGGCAATCCAGTCGATGTAGCGCGATAGACGCGTATACACCCCCGGCAAATTGGGCGCGGCGCACCCTTGGCCAAAACTGACGATCCCGGCCTGCAGCCACTTACCGGACGAAATGTTATAAACCACAAGCGGACCGCCGCTGTCGCCCAGACGGGTCC
>JAWOHK010000314.1:0-5886 GCA_046485205.1 Chloroflexota bacterium
GCGACGCCCTCCTCGCTCGCCTGGCGGATGAGGATGATAATGTCCGCGGTGCTGCGGCCGAGGCTCTGGCCGGCGTGGTGGCCACGGATGAGACCGTCCGCGACGCCCTCCTCGCTCGCCTGGCGGATGAGGATGAGAATAGCTATGTCCGCGGTGCTGCGGCCGAGGCCCTAGCCGGTGTCGTGGTTATAGATGAGGACACACGATTTAGATTGTTGAATTTATTAGCTGATAAAGACTGGAAGGTAAGAATCACGTGTGCCAGCATTTTGATGCAAGTACTGGTTAATAACCGCCAATTGCAACTGGAGTTGATCCGATGGATCGGAGGCATTGACAGCGTGGACAGTTATAGAACTCCCGGTAGCTTATCTGAAGGCCAATTTTCTGGAGCCAGGAAACTCCGTCATTCACTAGCCAAAGTGTTTGGCCCTTTTTTGGCCGAAAATGTAGATGTGTTGGCATCTGTCTTGCAGGCTCTAACATCAGAATCCTGGGCAGCGAGACAAGGCGCTATCTGGACCCTGGCCGCCATGCCGGATAATGTCCCGGACGAACTAATACCTAAAATTGAGGCGGCGCTGGAAGATGATCGCGGGGAAGAGAGTTGGATGACTCGAATCACTATCGCCAGAGGGTTAATGAATTACCTAGACAGAGATATTGAGGTTCAGGCTGTCAATGTACTCATTAACGCACTGGATTACGGAACTGAGCCCTGGTATGAAGAAGAAGTCTCACAGTCGGTTCGTGAAAGAGCCATTGAATATTTATCGGAGCTGGATCCTATTTACCAAAATGAAGCCTTACTTGAAAGGTTGCAACAGGTATTGGATAAGGATCGATCTCCGGAGGTTCGTGATGCCGCTTACAGAGCTTTATTGAAGTTGGCGAACGCACCTAAAGCTCAATCGGATCGGCATGAAATTGAATGAGTTTGTGTAAATGCACGTCTTCCGGCTCTTCCTCGAATAGCTCCGGCAATGGTTCGGCCATCGGCCTGTAGCCGCAGCCCATATAGAACTGCACGGTGTTGACCGACGGCGTGGCCGAGACGACCATCGCTGTGTCGCCGCTCTCCTTCGCCAACCGCTCTATCTCCTCGACCAGACGGCGGCCGATGCCCTGCCCGCGATAGCCGTCGCTGACATGCAGGTAGGCCAGCTGGGCAATGCCCGGCCGAATATGAGGTGTCATCATCCCGATGCCGGCCAGCCGCTCGCCGTCGAACGCACCGAAGATTTGCGCGCCACGCGCGACATGCCGCTCCAAGAAGCCGATCTGATCGGGCAGGCTGTGGGGGTCGTCGCCGGTGGGCGACCAGGGCGGCACATCGAAGGCCTGCGCGGATTCCTCCAGCGTCTCGCCGCGCTGAATGTAGATGGTCTCGATGCGCTCCGTCCGGTCGATCTCGCCCAGGCGGGTTAGTTCCGACGGTTGCATGGCTCGAATGGTCAGGGTCATCGGATCATCTCGCTTTGGATTGGGGTTCCGGGCCGGGGGAAGGAGCAGTAAGCTGCAATGGCCGGATATAGCCCACCATCAGGATCATCGCCGCGCCGAGCAGGCCGACTGCGATACTCGCCGGCCAGGGGACGACGGCCGCCCCGCCGGCCAGCGCACCAAACGCCACCGCCGCGCCCAGGGCCAGCCCGCTGAGCAACGCCACTTCCAGCGCCTGCAGAAAGCCGAAGCTGCGCGGCTTGAAGGGCACGGGAAGGGTGGCATTCGTCCAGCGGAAGTAAGGGATTAATGACGGATCGTCGGCCATCAACTTCTCCTTGATCTGATTCATGGCCCGGGCGCTTTCAACCAGGCCTGGCGCAACCGCACCAATTGCAAGGTGGTGATGGTCCCCAGCACGGTCAGCAGCAGGAAGATAGCGACGAAGGTCAGGTAAAGCTGCTGGCGGTCGACGCCGGTCATTTGAGTCGACAGCAACGCGGCGATCAGCGTGGCGAAGGTGACGAAGAAGAATTGCCAGGCCCGCGCCCGGTCCTCATTGGCCTGGAAGGCGGTCTGGGCGATGTAGCCGTATTCGGCGTTCATGATCTGCCGGGCGAGATCGTCCGGCGGTTGGAGTGGCGGTACATCGCTCACGATATTTCTCCTGTTACCGGCAATTAATAGCGGTGTTACGCCTTATTGATGCGGGTAGGTGATCACCCGCAGCGGCCGGATCTTCAGATCGATGCGCTCCTCGGTCTCGCGGCGCTCTACCGGCGCATAACCGCCAAAGAATTCGTCAACACCCGCATAAAGTTTGGCGTGGGCGTTGATGGTCGCCAAATCCTCATCAGGGACGATCGCTTCAACAATACCGCGCACATCGACCCAGCGCAGCGGGTTATCGGGATCGACGGCGGTAAGGGCGACCTTCGGATTGCGGCGGGCGTTCTTGTCCTTGCGCCGTCCGGCGGCGGTATTGACAATGACGTGTTCGCCGTCCCAGGAGCACCACACCACGGTGTTCTCCGGTTGGCCATTGGGGGCGATCGTGGTCAGCACGGCATAAACCGGGCCTGTGAGAAGATCAAGATGAGATTGGGGTATTTGGTCGGTCAAGTCAGGTTATCTCCATGGTCGGGTTGAGTGTCGGATAAAGGTTGCCACGAGGACTATAGTTGAATGCGGCATGGCTGTCAGATCAGTTGGTCGGGGCCGGGCGCCAAGATTACGGTAACCATTGCCCCACATCGCGGACAGCATCGGGATGCCGGGCGAGCCTATGCAGCCCTGGAATTTTCGTTCGCCGTGGTTCGGGTTGGTCATGGCCGGATTATACTTGGGACGGTTTTTTGGCCAACTTTCTCCGGAATACGAGATGCGAAACAAGGATGACGAATAACGAGCGGCGAGGCTGACCAGGCGGCCAATACTCGGCCGCCCGGCCGCCATCGCCACCACCGCCGCTGCTACTCCACGTTGGGCCAGGGCAGTTTGGGTCGATGTCGCTTTCCGGCCGTGATGAGTTCGGGCAGGCGACCGCGATGGGACAGGTAACGCACCAGTTCCCGCGCTTTCGTTCGAACGTCACCAGCGGCCAGTTCTTCGTGGCTGAAGCCCAGCTCAAAGATCAGGTCGTCCAGATCGCTGTCGGTGAAGGCCGCCAGCAGCAGATCGCGCAGCAATATCTGTACCTCCCGGGGGTCAGCCACCTGGACGCCGGGATTATCCGGCGCGTCGGCAGCCCGTTGAAACTGCTCGTTAAGGCGCTCGACGGCCCTGTCCACGCCTTCGTTCAACCGGGCCAGTTGCCAGCGCATAACCACATCGGCATTGAACATCCCTTCCGGTTTCCAGTAGACGGCGATGCGGCCGTTATGGAGCTTGGCCTCGCGGGGCAAGGGGTCCGGTTCCACCAGCGTGTGGTCTTGCGGCAGGAGCAGGACAAACATCAGACCATCGCCCTTGGCGGTGTCGCGCCAGTAATAGCGGCCGCCGGCTGCCGGCAGGCTGACGGCCGGAATGTCATCGACCGTTAGCTTGTCGGCGTTATAGATGTAAGCGACACCGTCGCCTAGCGTGTGGGAACCGGCGGGCGGTTCCACCGCATACCAGCTCACTGTCATGAATTGCTCTGATGTGAGCCGCTCGCCGCGACCCATCAACTGGCTGCCGTCAAACTGAGCATCCACATAAACAAGATTGCCGGGGGTCTCAGGTGACATCATACCACTCCTTTCATCGGGCAGGCGACCGCCCGGTGCATCGTTTCCCTGACCTCTTAATGCATTTCATTATACCTGCCTTCCCTTTGCGGCCAATCCGTTGAAAGGGTTTGGCATACCAGACGCAGACTTGGAATCCGCGGGACGAATGGCTGCCTGCTCATTACACCGTCTGATGACTGCCCCGTCACCCGACACCTGCATCCGCTTGCCAAAGCGCCGGAACTGTGTTACTTTTTTGGCCAACGAAAGGGCCAACGCTTACACACTGTCAATTGAAGAAAAACGCCGGCGACCCGGTGACTAATTGATTCTCATGAAAACTCATTTGTCCGTTACCTGGCCGCATGACTTCGAGTTCTAGAATTCTAAGCATCAACGACGTTTCGCTCTTTTTCGGGGGAACGGCCGCCCTCAGCGAGGTCAACTTTGACGTGCTGCGGGGCGAGATTCGGGCTATTATCGGGCCCAACGGTGCCGGCAAAACCTCCATCCTCAATTGCATCAGCGGCTTCTACCGGCCGCAAAAAGGGCAGATCCTCTTTAAAGACGAGTACGACCTCACGACTACCCCGACCGACCGCATTGCCGGCCTGGGGCTGGCGCGCACTTTCCAGAATATCGCCCTCTACACCGGTCTCAGCACCCTCGACAATCTTATGGCAGCGCGCCATATCCATATGAAACAAAGCGCGCTGCAAAGCATTCTCTATTGGGGGCCGGCGCAACGCGAAGAAGTTCGCCATCGTCAGGTTGTTGAAGAGATCATCGACTTCCTCGAGATCGCCCATATCCGCAAGGCCGTCGTCGGCGCGCTGCCCTACGGCATGCGCAAACGGGTTGAACTTGGCCGCGCCATGGCCATGGAACCCGAGTTACTGCTGCTCGACGAGCCGATGGCCGGCATGAACATCGAGGAGAAAGAGGACATGGCCCGTTTCATCCTCGACATTTACGAACGACGGGGCATCACCATTGTCCTGATCGAGCACGACATGGGGCTGGTGATGGACATCTCCGACCGCGTGGTCGTGCTCGATTTTGGCCAGAAGATCGCTGACGGCACGCCGGACGAAATAAAAAGCGATCCGAAAGTGATTCAGGCTTATCTGGGAGAAACGTGATGAATTTACGAGATACGAGATACGAGATACGATTCAAACCGAATCCACCCTGCGAGGACTGTCTTTTTCGTATTTCGTATCTCGTATTTCGTATCTGCTAACGATGGAAGCGACCGCCGAAACTGTACCGCAATACTTTCTGCACCAGACTCAGACCCAGCCACCGGGCAAGGTAGCCTTGCGCCAAAAGGAGTTCGGTATCTGGCGCGAATTTACCTGGCAGGATTCCTATGAACAGGTAAAAGCCTTCGCCATGGGCCTCATCGCCCTGGGCGTGCGACGCGGCGACAAGATCTGCAGCGTCGGCGATAACGACCGGCAATACCTGTGGGCTTTCATTGGTCTGCAGGCGGCCGGAGCAGCCCAGGTCGGGCTCTTCACGGACGCCACCGCGGCCGAGATGGCCTACGTGATCGACCATAGCGACGCAACCTTTGTCCTGGCTAAAGACCAGGAACAATGCGATAAGTTGCTGGATGTCCGCGATAAATTACCCAACGTCCGCCGGGTCATTTACTGGGACGAGCGCGGCCTGTGGAATTATGACGATCCGTGGCTGATGCCCTTTGACGAGGTAATCTCGCTCGGCCGCGAGTTGGGTGCGCAAGAGGGGAACCGGTTCGAGACCGAAGTGGCCTTGGGCCAGGCCGATGATCTGGCGATGATTTGCTATACCTCGGGCACCACCGGCCTGCCAAAAGGGGTCATGCTCAGCCACAGCAATGTTCTCAGCGCCATCCGCCTTTACCAGGAAGTAGATCCCCGTTTCGATACCGATAACCATGTCAGCTTCATGCCCATGGGCTGGATCGCTGAGCCCATTCTCGGAATTGCCGCCCATGTATATGCCGGGGTGGTGATGAATTTTCCGGAGGAACCGGAGACGGTGCGCCAGAACGTCCGTGAAATCTCCCCGGAGATGCTCTTCTATAACTCGCGACTGTGGGATTCATTGGTGGCGACCGTTCAAGTGCGCATGAACGATGCCTCTCCGATCAACCGCACCCTCTACAACCGCTTCCTGCCAGTCGGCTACCGGATGGCCGATGCCAAATTCAGCGGCACCTCTCCCGGAGTGGGCCTGCGCGCGG
>JAWOHK010000404.1:0-3840 GCA_046485205.1 Chloroflexota bacterium
CGCTGGGTTATGTGTTGGCCAATGAACGCTGCGGCGTAACCGCTGCCTTGGCTTCGGTTCGCTTTGGCTGGCCATATTATTGGTCGCAGATCATCGTCCGCAGCGACAGCGGTATCGAGTCGATAGAGGATTTAGAAGGCAAGACATGGGGCGTGCCCAGTGTAACCTCTACCTCAGGCTATCTAGTTCCATTGGCCCAATTAAGGGATGCAGGCGTTGAGCCAGGAGAGATCGTCGAATTTGGTGGTGGGCATACGGCCGCTGCATTGGCTGTGGCCAACGGTGACGTTGATTTTGCCACGACCTTCTTCTCCCCGCCGTTGCTGCCGAATCGAAACTGGAATCCGATGACGGACAGCCCCGAAATCTGGCGTGACGCTGGTGCTCCAGCCGAACTGGTCGACGGCCGTGTTTTTGTGGCCGGTGGGCCATCCGAAGAGGGATATCGAATCCTGGATGCCCGCGCTGCGGCCATGGAATCGTATCCGACGATTTTTGACGAAACGACCATCCTGAGCATCTCGGACGAGATTCCAAATGATACCATGTCGTTCAGCAGTGAATTCCCATTGGGTTTGGCCAATCAGATCGCCCGGGCTGTAAGCGTTTATGTATCTTCGGATGATTGTCTCGAACCACCGGCAGATGTCGTTACGCTCTGTTCTGACTCTTTCTACAGCTGGACAGGTGCGGAGCCAGTTTTCGACTCGGCTTTTGATCCGGTCCGGACGATGATCCGGGAACTGGGTCTAACCGAAGAAGACATTCTCAACTAAATTGCAATTCGCACGATCAGAAAGCCGGGTAAGAAACGACCCGGCTTTCTGATTGGTCAGGTGTCCCTCATTACTCTATTTTATGTTAAGAGTCATCAATCTGAATAAAACGTATGACGGTGGCGTTGTGGCTTTGCGCGACGTCAGCTTCGAAGTGCCCGACGGCCAATTTTTAGCGGTAGTGGGGTTGAGTGGGTCGGGCAAGAGCACCTTGTTACGGTGCATTAATCGGCTCATTGAACCAACCTCGGGTGAAATCTGGTGGAACGATATTGAACTGACGCGGGTATCAGGGGAGGAGCTGCGGCGAGCGCGGCGGCGCATCGGAATGATCTTCCAGCAATTCAACCTGGTACAGCGCTCAACCGTGCTGACTAATGTGCTCAGCGGCCGATTGGGGTATGTCGGCTCCATGACCGCGTTATTTAACCGCTATTCGGCCGAAGATCTACAACGCGCCTACCACAATTTGCAACGTGTGGGCATCAGGGATAAGGCCAAGAGCCGGGCTGACGAGTTGAGCGGCGGCCAGCAACAACGGGTGGGTATTGCCAGAGCATTGATGCAGGAGCCGGAACTCATCCTAGCCGACGAACCC
This sequence comes from Chloroflexota bacterium, assembly GCA_046485205.1. Classification (GTDB taxonomy): domain Bacteria; phylum Chloroflexota; class Anaerolineae; order Promineifilales; family Promineifilaceae; genus Promineifilum. The sequence continues at coordinate 1,375 of JAWOHK010000404.1, forward strand.
GTAGCCAGCCTTGACCCCGTGCTGGCCCACAGTATCATGCAATACCTGCAACAGATTAATCAGGAGGACGGCATCACGGTGTTGTGCAGTCTGCACTTCCTGGATTTGGTGCAGCAATACGGCCAGCGGGTGATCGCCTTGAATGACGGCCGGCTAGTTTTTGAAGGCCGTCCGGAAGAGATCGATGACCGGCGGTTTAAGGACATTTATGGCGAAGAAGCCCAGCGTATAGGTTAACCCATGGCTCAAACAACAAATGAACCTAAAAGTCGTGGGCGTACGCTTCTGAACAGTATCGGCCGCGGTTTGGCTTTCGTCGCCGTCGTGGTCACCCTCGCTTATGCGATCGATGTAACCCAGATTAATCTGCAAACCCCGCAAGACCCGCGACGGCAGGAAGTAACGACTCGGGTCGTGCGGGCGTTGGCTCGACCGGACTTTTTCACTTACAACGAAGAAACTCGCGCAATGGATATATCCATTCGCATGCCTTGTCCGGAGGAATCACGCGATTCGCAAATTTCTCTGGCGGGCCGCACGATTTTCCTGTCTCCCAATTGCGCCACTACAACACAGGATACATTGCAAATCACTGGTGAAGGGTTTCGTCCCAACACCAGCGGTATTATTCGCTGGCACCCCCCGGGAGTAACGGTGACAACCCGCGCCCTGGCCTCCTTTCGGACAGACGGGGAGGGGAATTTTTCAACCTCATTCACGATGCCCGATATCCGGATAACCGATGAGCCCCAGCGGATCGAAGTCGAGGAAAAGTGGACGACAGGTATTTCTGGTTTGAGTAACGCTTCGAGGGTGACTATCGAGAAGATCATTGAGACGATCTTCCTGGCGCTTGTGGCGACGATTGTCGGCACTGTTCTGGCCGTTCCTCTTTCTTTTCTGGCAGCGCGTAACCTGATGATCAGGGTGGACACCGTCCTGGCGGCGATTATGCTGGGTATCATCGCCCTTCCGATCGGTTGGTTTTTGGGCAGCACCATCACCGGATTTATCATTGACCTCGCGGGACAAATAGGTGACTCGTCGGCCGTATTGGTCGGGAGTGGACTCATAGCGGTGATCGCCGGCTGGGCCATTATTCGATTCAGCTCTCCCACGTTGGAAGACCGGAAACCTACGCGGCGAACGCAAACCCGTACGTTTGTGACTTTGTTGGCGGGGATTTTCCTTGTCCTGTTCGGCCTAGCAGCGTTGGCCATAATCGGTCAGGAAGTTGGTAGTGGGCTGGAAGCGCGATTAGGTTCGTTTGGCTTCCTTGGCAATGCTCTCTTTTTTATTGCTGACGCTTACCTGGTGTTGATGCCGGCCTTCACTGCCCTGTTGTTGGGCGTCATCGGCATTTCCCTGGGCAGCAGGGTGGGCGAAGAATACATCATCCACCATGACGCCGGCCGCGGCCGTATCCTGACCGCAATATCGGCGGCGCTGGGAACAGGCATCCTGATCTACGGCATCGGCAGTTTCCTCAATTGGCTTTACCAGTTTAACGATCCCTTGTATTGGACACTCTATCCGGCAATCATCGCCGGGGTGGCTATGGGAGTCTATGGTTTTCTCATTGATCCGGAACGCTCCTATGGTATCGGCTTCATCATCTATACCATCGTCAGGAGCGTCCTCAATGTTGTCCGGGCTATCGAGCCGTTGATTTATGTGATTGTGTTCGCAGTCTGGGTCGGCATTGGCCCCTTTGCCGGGGTCATCGCCCTCACTATTCATACCGTCGCATCTTTGGCCAAGCTATATTCTGAACAGGTAGAAAGCATCGCTGAAGGGCCGGTGGAGGCCGTGACGGCCACTGGTGCTAATCGCTTGCAGATGGTGGCCTATGCCGTCGTCCCGCAGATTGTTCCGCCGTTTATAGCCTTCACCCTCTATCGCTGGGATATCAATGTTCGCTTCTCAACCGTCATCGGCTTTGCCGGCGGCGGCGGAATCGGATTTGTGCTGGTGCAAAACATAAACCTCTTGCAATATCGTCAGGCAGCGGTCATGATGCTGGCCATCGCGGTTGTGGTTATTGTTCTGGATTATATCAGTTCTCGCATCCGGGAACGCATTACCTAAGCCGATGGAATTCACCATTTTGAACATTTTGCCTCGATCATGACTGAAGATAAAAAACCGCCAGCCGATCAGGATGGCGATCGGCACCCGGCGACCGAGCCTGAACACCGCGATCGGATACGCCATGATTGGCATGATCTCATTGAGGACTTAATTGAGGACGCGCGCCAACGTGGCGTATTCGACGCGCTGGCCGGGGAGGGAAAACCGCTTGATCTGGATCAAAACCTCTTTGAAGGGAGCAATGCGTTAGCCAATCGCTTAATGCGAGATAACGATTTGCGCCCGGCTTGGATCGACAACCGGGCCACAATCCATGAAAAAATCGATTCGCTGCGGGCCGGGATCAGTCGCACCTGGGATCGCTACCGGGTTGCT
>JAWOHK010000416.1:0-22517 GCA_046485205.1 Chloroflexota bacterium
CCCCACCCGCCCCAGCCGGGCTGCTCAGAATCGTTGATGCCATGTGGCAGGAAGTAGAACCACGAGGGCGTGTCGCCCTCCTTGATGGCGCCGTGCGGATTGGCCGATTTCGTCTACCCATGAATTTAGACACTCCCGCAAAATGAGTAAGGTTGAGATAATCCTTTCGACCGGTCATGATCAAGATTTTATGTGATTGTAATGTCCCGCACCTGCAATAGTTTACTAATCGAAGTGGCCCATGCCCGTGTGCATGAAACGCGATAGGTTTTTTGGAAAGACTTTAAGAGAAGTGTGTAACTTATTGCCGGAGAAACGGTTAAAGGATATAAGGGAAAGACCTGAATTAAGGAGAGTTTATGCGCTTTAACAAACGACGCTTACATGAGCCAATCAACGCCGATTACACCCTGGCCGAAGAACTTTTGCACAGCCTGAGCCACGGCGTGGGGGCGGTCCTCAGCCTGATAGCGCTGGTTACGCTGGTGATTCTGGCCGTAACCCGTGGGTCAGTATGGCATATCATCGGTTACACGGTGTTCGGGACGACCTTACTGGCCCTTTACCTGGCCTCGACGCTCTTTCACGGGGTCCAGCATGACCGGCTGCGGCCGATCCTGCGCAAAGTCGACCACGCCTGTATCTATCTGCTCATTGCGGGCACCTACACGCCGTTTGTCCTTATCAGCCTGCGCACAACTCTCGGACTGACGTTGCTGGCCGTTGTCTGGTCGATGGCTGTTTTCGGCATTGTCTACAAGATATTCTTCATCGATCGTTTTGTTGTGCTCACGACGCTGGCCTATGTGTTCATGGGCTGGATGAGCATTATCGCCTGGCGCGAGATGGTGATCTACTTACCGAATCTAGGCCTGTGGTTTCTATTTATCGGCGGTGCGTTTTACTCTATCGGCGTCATCTTCTATGCCCTTACTAAAATCCGATACACCCACGCCGTCTGGCACTTCTTCATCCTGGCCGCGGGAGTCTGCCATTTCATAGCCGTGCTGACCCTGCTGGACACAGCCTGAAATTAAAAAGACGCCGTCCGGCGCCTTTTATCGGCCAAAACTTCTCACCTCAAAAAGCAAAAACAATCATCCCGGCGATATAGGGGACAAAGGCCAGGGTTGCCGCCGCCACAGGTAGGCGCCTTTTGGTGTGCTGGTTGTCCCAACGGAAAAGATAGTAAGCTAGACCAAACGCCGCCAGCCCGCCGGCCAGCAAGATAAGGACCGAGGCCCAGGGCCAGAAGGCCGGCTCGTACCCCATGGACAGGCCGTTGAAGGCGTTCATGGCGTGGGTCGACGGCAGCAATTGGGCCACCACCTGGGCGACGGGCGGCAGCATGCTGTAGGGGATCATCAAGCCACCGATGAGCATCGACGGCAGGAACAGTAATTGCGAATACAAGATCGTGGAGCGTGAGTTGGCGGAAATAACCCCGATGAGCACACCAAACCCGGCGCAAGCGAACAGGGTTGCCAGGAATACGATGGCGAAGTTGAGCCAGTTGACCGGAACGGGAGCGTCGAATAGAAGCGGCGCCGTGACGCAAATAATGGCGGTTACAATGACCAAATGCAACGACGTCGTCAGCGCCGGAATGGTTAACAGATTGCGCTTGGGCACGCCGTTGATGGCAAAACTGCGGAAGATCCCTTTATCTCGCGCATCGACCAGAGGTTCCGGCAAGCCCAGGATCGCCGCCGTGTAGATGGCAAAGACGACCATGGCCGGCAGCAACACATCCCGGAACATCGGGTTCAATTCCGTCATCACAAAGCCCATCATCAGGTAGAACGCCAGGGGGAAAAGGTAATTGAGCAACAACAAGCCCCTGTTGCGGATGCCGGTGCGAAATTCATAACCAAAGTGGTGGGTAAAAGCAGTCATGGTTAATCTCTCCTTCGCCTGTTATTGTCCGGTGGCTTCCCTGGCCTCGAATTTGCTGTTGGTCAATTCCAGGAAACGATCTTCCAGCGACGGCCGCTCAACGCGAAGGTCGAGCAGGGTTTCGTTGGATTGATTGACATAATCGATCAGCGCCCCGACTGTGGACGCGATGTCGGTACTGTAGTAAATCGCGTAGTTATCTTTGTTCAAGTGGCGGTCAACGGCCGGGAAGATGTGGCCGTTGGCCAGTAAACGTCCTTCCTGAGTCTGCACCGACACCTTGGTCAGTCCGGCTCCGGTAGCGGTGATGTCCAGCGGGCTGCCGCTGGCAACGATCTTGCCTAGCAGGAGGATGGCCACCCGATCGGACATTTCTTCCGCCTCGGCCATGTCGTGCGTGGCCAGCATAATGGTCGTGCCCTGAGCTTGCATCTCGCGCATCAGGTTATGCAACTCGACCCGCGTTTGCACATCCAACCCGGCGGTTGGTTCGTCAAGGAACAGCACCGGCGGTTCATGGGCGACCGCCAAGGCCAAAGAGAGTCGCCGTTGCTGGCCAGTCGAAAGCTGGTGAAACTGGTTCTTGCGCTTTTCGCCCAGACCTAATCGGTCTAGCATCTCGTAGCGAGGCGGTACCTTGTGGTAGGCGCAGAACAACTTCATTGCCTCGTCGGGCGTGATGTTTTCCGGCATGCCGGAAGATTGCAACTGAACGCCGATCACCGACCGTAACTTGCGGCGATCGAGCGTTGGGTCGATGCCGGCCACGCGTAGTTGGCCTTCATCCGGCATCCGGATACCCTCCAGGCATTCCAGGGTGGTGGTCTTGCCGGCTCCGTTGGGGCCCAGCAAACCGAAGATTTGACCGCGGTCGACGGTAAAACTGATGCCGTCCACGGCTGTAAAATCGCCGTATCGCTTGCGAAAGTTGCTGATCTCGATCATGGGTTCATTCATAATTCCCTTCCTCCTTCATCTTATGGTTGCCGCGTTGTTTCTATCGAGGCAATGTCAAGCCACCGACGCGCCGTTCAATACACGCATGAGATGGGCGCATTCACCGATCCGGCCCGCTTTTTTCTTCGCCAGCCTCATTTAGAGGTCAGGGATCGGGCGAGCTTTGGCCGGCTTGCAGAAAATCAACCGACAGAATTTGGAGGCCGGTATCCCGGATTCGTTCGAGCAAGCCGTGTAGCGCTGCTTGATCCGGCAGGTAACCGGTCAGAACTGTAACCGGCCGCCCATCCTCATCCACCTCATCTGTCAAGGTTAATTCGTAGAACCATTTCGACCACTCCGGGCGCAGCTTGCCGCGCAATCGTATCTGATACTGGCCGGGTAGATCAGACCCAAACCCGGTTTTGTTGTCGCCTGTGGTTTCCGTCGATTCCAAGTGTTTCACATCTGAATCGTTCATGCCTCCAGCATAACGGCTGGCAGGCATTGGCACATCTAACTTTCGATATATACGGTGGGTAATGGAGCGATTGGAACCAATGGAAGATTTTGATGGCCGTCGCAACAAGCTGGTAGGTGCGATGCGTGGCGACCGAAGGATAAGGCAGCCTTGAGCGGGCCGTCAATCCGCAATTAATCTCGGCATACCCAACAGACGCGCCTTCGCTACGGCCTGGGTGCGGCTGGTCACGCCGAGTTTCCCATAAATGCTATGGGCGTGGTTTTTGACTGTCCCCTCGGTCACGTACAGACGTCCGGCGATTTCCTTGTTCGACAACCCTGCGGCGATATAGGCCAGCACTTCTTCTTCGCGATCAGTTAATCCTTCGAAGATGCCTTCGTCCGGCCCCATATCGACTAAAACTCCAGCCACGGGAGGACGGGAAAGAGGAATAAGGCTGCGGATGTGCCGGCCAAATCGGGCTGACGGGCTACCAAGGGGGAGGTTTTCGAGTAACTCAGCCGTTTGCGCACCGCTTTCAATAAACGGCTGGATGATCCCCTCGCTTTGGCCGAGAAATAGGGCCTGCTCCAGCGCTTGTTGCGCGGCTCTCTGTCGCCCCAGGCCATACCACGCCAGCGCCAGCATAAGCCGGATCTCCAGCAGGCGGCCGAAGCGCCCGGTCGACTCGGTCGCGGCATCCAGCCCGTCGAGTATGGCGGCGGCACCGGCCCAATTCCGCCCGGCGATGAGCGCTCGCGCCCTGACGATCGATGTGATTTCATGGAAGTAGGGTAGCAAACCGGTGGACCCGTGGGAAGGATACTCGGCCGGCTGGGCGGCAAGATCCGGGTGTTCATCAGCCAGCAGCCATTGACGATAAACAGCCACAATCGGGCTGACGATAGCCGAGTGTGACTGTGTGAGGCTGATCAAGGTATCCAGCGCATCGATGGCCCCATGATAGTCGCGCCGGTGACGGCGCACGCGGGCCAGACCTAAATAACCCGGCAGCAAGGTTTCCCAGTTTCCCCACGCCTCGGCCAGTTCAATACCCTGTTCCCATAAACGCCCGGCCTCAGACAGGTTGCCCAAATCATAGTAGGCGTTCCCTTGCTGGACGAGGATGAGGCCGGTCAGGGGCGAGAGAGTAGACGAGAGCTTGTGCAGGAAAGTCAGTCCCTGATCGCAGGTAGCGATGGCTGCCTCAACCCGTCCCTGAATAAGTTGGATTTCGGCCAGATGCCCGGCTGACAGCGCGACGATATGGCTATTCCCTTCGACGCGACCTTGCTCGGAGGCGGCCATCAGGGCCTGGCCGGCCAGGTCGATCTCGTTGTTGAACTTCAGCGCCAGACCCAAATTAAAGAGCAATACCGGCCGGACGGCCTTCAGCGAGTTCAGATAAGGCGGCCAAGCGGGCGGTATGTCTTTGACAGGGGCCACCATGCCGGTCCAGCCTTCGCCGGCCAGCGTCTCCAAGCTGTCGAGCGAGCAACGACACAACGTCAACGTCTCAGTGTAGGCTGCCTGGTCGATATATAAACGCGAGGCGGCCGCCGCGCCCTCGATCAAAGCCGCCTGGATATCTCGGTCCATTTCGGGATCGGACCGGCATAAGCCTTCGATTTTGGCTCCCAGGGAAGATTCATAGAGCCGCAACATTTGTTCGGCTTCAGCCGGGTGGCCGGTAGCCAGCCAGGCCCAGACCAGGGCCATGATCAGCCGTGGCTTTTGCCGGAGTGTTTCTTCCGTCAAGTTTCGCCCCCAACGGGTCAGGCGGCTCAGCTCGTTAGTGGTGAACAGGTTAGGCGTGGCCAGCAGCATCAGGTCCATCGCCATTTGCGGGTCATTCGCCGCCAGTGCGTGGTCGACCGCATCGTCAAGGTATCCATGTTCATAAAACCACGCGGCCGCCCGCCGGTGCAGATCGTCAACCGGTTCGTTTTGCTCCAGCAACCGTTCTTGTAACAGGTCGGCAAACAGGCGGTGGTAACGATACCATTGCCGGCGATTATCCAGTGGCGTCAGGAATAAGTTGTCCGCCTCCAGCGAGTGGAGCAGGGAACGGCTGTTGGTACGGTTCAAGGCCGCGTCGCACAATTCGGCCGATAGCTTATCGAGGAGCGATGTCCGCAACATAAATGTCAGTCGTTCCGGCGTCTGCCGTTGCAGGACTTCCTCGATGAGATAATCGGCGATGAAACGATCATCCCCGGCGAAAGATTCAATGAATGCTGCCCTGTCATCCTGGTGACTGAGTGAATAAGCGGCCAGCTGCAAACCGGCGATCCAGCCTTCGGTGCGCTGTTCCAGAAGGCTGATATCCGCCGGCGACAAGTCCAACCCCATCAATTCATTCAAAAAAACGGTGATTTCCGGAGTGGTAAGGCGAAGATCGCGGGCGCGTAGTTCGGTCAATTGCCCGGTCACTCTCAGCCGCCCAAGCGCCAGGTGCGGATCGGAGCGGCTGATCAAGACCAGATGAGTGGTGCCTGGCAGCCGATCGAGACAATAAGCTACGAACTCATGAATCTCAGGTTTATTGACCAGGTGAAAGTCATCAAAAATGAGGAGCACCGGCCGCCCCACTCTGGCCAGGTAGGCTAGCAGACGATTGGCAAATGCCGGCACCAGAGGCATGTCACCCGAAGGAATTTCACCGGCAGCTTCTGGATTAACAGCCTGTAACCGTTGCCCCAAGACTGAGGCAAATTGATTGGAATCGCGCCCTGTTTCCGGGTTGAGTGTCACCCAGACAAAGTGTGGCCGGCTGCTTTCCGGATTGTGCAGGGACTCGAGCCACAAATGGACAGCCGTCGTCTTGCCGAATCCGGCCGGACCGCAGACCAACGTCAGGCGGCGCACAAACCCGGATGCCGGGTTTTCCGGTTTGGTAAATGATTTGTTTAATTGGTGAAGAAGGTTTTCACGGGGTAATAAAGCGCGCTGATCGCCGCGTGGGCTACCGGACGGAATTGGCGGGATGGGTTCGATGATCACCTGTCGTGGGGGGCTGCGTGCCCATCGCCGTTGAGTGAAACCAGCGCCTGCCGCATCATGGTCAGGTTAAAGATCTTGCCCTCATCGCGCAAGAGGTGGGCTGCCCCGGAAAAATAACTGTGGTCGGCCAAAAAAACGCATTGTTCCTTGAGCCATTTAGCTTCGCTCAGCGTGGGTTCGATATAGCGGCGGGTTTCGATGAGAAGGTTACGATTGAGTCGCCAGAAATCTTTGCGGCCTAACAAGTCCAGATCGGCATCGCACAACAACTCATCCAGTTTTGTACGTGGCCGTTGGGGCATTTTGGTGGCGGCGATCATCCCGGCGATCTGCCGGATTTGCTCCCCATCATAGCCAAATTCTGGGAGTGTGGCCTGGGCGATGGCGATACTTTCGTCTTCGTGGTTGTGGTAGTGGTAGATAAAACCCGTGTCATGGTAGAGGGCCGCGGTAGCCAGCAGCACCAGTAGAGCGTCATCAAGTCCGGATTGCTGGCCGAGATGTATCGCCGCCGGTAGCACATCATCGCGGGTGTGATGCAGGGAATGATAAGTCAATTGGGATGACAGTTCATGACCGAGCCGGTCGAATACATACGTTTTTGCCCGTTCCAAATCGGGAGTCATCCCATTATTCACCTATGGAAATCGTGATGGGCCAATTGTAACGCTTCTATAAATGATTGCACAACAAACCCGTTGGGTCATAATCGCCGAATGGTTATCCCACCGGAACGCCGCACCGAGTATATGGTCTTGTTGGCCACGGTTATCGCCTCCGGAATGTCGTTTATCACCTCCACCTCTATCGGGGTCTTGTTGCCCAGTATGCAGCGAGAGCTGGATTTGGATGGCGTGCAGATGATCTGGGTAGCCAATGCCTATACACTCTTTCTCTCATCGCTGATCCTGGTGGGGGGTGCATTAGGCGACCGATTGGGTCGGAAACGCGTGTTCATGTTCGGCATCAGCCTGTTCGCCCTGGCTTCGGTGGCATGCGGGCTGGCGGCCGGGGGCTTCCAGCTCATTGTGGCCCGTGGCATCCAGGGCATTGGCGCAGCCCTGATGGTGCCGACCAGCCTGGCCGTCCTCTCGGCTTCCTTTCCACCCGATCGTCGCGGTCGCGCGATAGGCTTGTGGTCGACCTTTACGTCAGCGTCCATCGCTCTGGGACCGGCCCTCGGTGGCGTACTGGCCGGCGCGGGTTTGTGGCGGCTGGTTTTCTTCATCAACCTGTTGCTGTCGGCCGTCGCTCTGGCCGCGGCGGCTCAAATCCCGCCGATGGAACCGGTTGATCGGGAGGGGCGGATCGACTGGCTGGGCGCACTGCTGGTGACGTTGGGGCTGGCCCTCCTGACTCTAGGATTCAGCCAGGGGCCGGGCCGGGGTTGGGGAGACCCGCTGGTAGCCGGTACGTTGATTGGGGGCGTCGCCGCCCTGGTGGCCTTCGTGCTGTGGCAGAACCGCGTGTCACATCCGTTGATCCCCCTCGAACTGTTTCGCTCGGCCACTTTCAGCGGGGGCAACCTCCTGACCTTCTTCCTATATATAGCCCTTCAGTCCGTTTTCTTTTTCCTGCCGATCAATCTCATACAAGTTCAAGGCTATCCGGAGAGCCTGGCCGGGTTGACGATCCTGCCGTTCATTATCCTGCTGACCGTCCTGTCGCCCTGGGCGGGGACCCTCGTAGACAAGATCGGACCCCGGCTGCCCCTGATCGTCGGGCCATTCCTGGCCGGCTGCGGTATGATTCTGTTGGGGATGGCCGGACTGACCGGCGGGCCGGCAGATTACTGGTTGCGCTTTTTCCCCGGCGTCACCCTGGTGGGGGTCGGGATGGGGTTGACTGTAGCCCCGCTAACCACAGCGGTCATGAAGGCCGCGCCTGATGAACGCGCCGGGGCAGCATCGGGCATTAACAATGCGGTGGCCAACACGGCCGGTGTGCTGGCGGTCGCCATCTTGGGCGCGCTGGCGTTGAGTGTGTTTGCCGGCTTGTTAGGGGCGGCGGCGGCCGAACTGCCGTTGAGCGAAGCGGCTCGAGTAGCGCTCCAGGTCGAGGCCGGTAAATTGGCCGGGGCGGCCGTTCCGCCGATAATTGGGACAGAACTGGCCGGCCGGGTCCAATCGGCCATCGACCTGGCCTTCGCCGATACCTTTCGGGTCGTCATGTGGGTCGCCGGCGGGCTGGCCTGGTTTGGCGCTCTCATCAGCGCCTGGTTGATCCGTAACGATTAATAGTGTAAACGGGCCAAGCCGGATTGAACGAACCCGATATCCCGGCACCAAGGACAAGTTTTTATAACCAGGAGCCATAACTGATGAACCTCACGACCACGATTACCTTGAACAACGGCGTCGAAATTCCCATCCTCGGACTGGGCGTTTACCAGAGCCCATCGGGAATCGAAACAGTCGAGACCGTGACCTACGCCTTGCAAGCCGGCTACCGTCATGTCGACACGGCGCGAATCTATCGCAACGAGGCTGATGTCGCTGCGGGCGTGCGCGCGTCGGGTATCCCCCGCGAAGATGTCTTCATCACCACCAAGTTGTGGGAAAGCGACCAGGGCTACGATCCCTGCCTGGCCGCCTACCGGGAGAGCCTTCGCCTGATGGGTCTGGAAACCATCGATCTGTTTTTAATACACTGGCCGATCCCCCACAAGCGCCGTTATTCGTGGATGGCGATGGAGGAATTGCTGGAGGAAGGCAAGGTGCGGGCCATCGGCATCAGTAACTACATGGTCCACCATCTTGAGGAATTGCTGGATTACGCCCGGATACTGCCGGCCGTCAATCAGATTGAACTCAGCCCTTATCTATATGAAGAGCGGCGCGCCGTCGTCGAGTTTTGTCGGGCCCACAATATTGCCGTGCAAGCTTACAGCCCGCTCACCAAGGGGCAAAAGCTGAGAGACCCCAAGCTGGTGGCGGTGGCCGAACGCTACGGGCGGACAACCGCCCAAATTCTCATCCGCTGGTGTTTGCAGAAGGAGTTCATCGTTTTGCCGAAGTCAAACCGGCCTGAACGAATTCGCGAAAATGCGGCCGTCTTCGACTTTACGATCAGCCACGATGATATGGCCTTGCTGGATACCTTTAACGAGAATCTGACCACGGGATGGGACCCGGCCGGCGAGCTTTGAGGGGCAAGCGGGCGGTAGCAGGCTGCCACGGCGACGGCCCAAAATTCGACCGCGCTGTGGTTAATCACCAAACGCCGGGCATCAGGCGAAAGCGTGTATTTTGGGCGTAGTCGATATAGCCGGGCAATTCTTCCCGCAACGTCAGGTCCTCGTTGGCCGTGCGCCAGATCATTATGCCCATTAAAAATGGAACCAGCACGTAGACCGATAACGTTCCCATCGCCAGTGGAAAGAACAACTGGCTGAGTAGGGCCGTGCTGTACATCGGGTGGTGCACATAGCGATAGGGCCCATCGGTGATGACCTGGTGGCCGCGATCCGTCTCGACCCGAACGGTTGTCGCCGCGTAGGCATTTACATACATCACCCAGTAGGGCATAAACATTCCCGGCAGAATCCCGATGTAACCCACCATCATCAACCACAGCGGCACTTCCGACCAGCCGAACCGAAAATCCAGCCCGGCCAGAACCAGCGCGGCCAGTCCCAGGGGCATGTAGATTCGGGCGAATTTCTTGTCGAATGGTTTGGTAGACTCGGAAGGCCGGCCACGCTCGTTGATGATCGCCGGGTGCGTTCGCGCGACATATAACCCGGCGGTCAGGATCGATAACAGAAATAAGCCCAGGTAGACCCAGGCGTTCCACCACTGCAGCGACCCGGCGGGGACGAACAGGCAGAGGCCGTAAATCACGACCATGGCGAAAACCTGGAAAAGGCGGCGGCGGCCGTACTTGTCCAAGCCCTTATCTGACTGTTCGGCAGTTAATTGAGACATGATCACCCCCACGATTCGAAGACGAGTTTCGAACCCGCCGGTAACTTGATTCGCGTCCACGGCACAGCCAGCGTTTCGGCGATCGATGAAGATTGACCCCCTCGAAGAAAAAGCCATCGGTGCCTGATTTCAGTATAGCATTAAAATATGACATTTGGCGCATCATCCGATGACAAAACTGGGCTTGTTCAGGATTGCCAGCAGGCGGGCTTTGTCTTACACTAAGCATTAGCCACCCGAACGTTTCAACCCTGTTTACAACTAACGAAGGAGTTAGACTATGCAAAACTTTGGCGCATTTGTCAGCCAATACGGCGTGGAAAATCACGGCATCAAGAACGCCGAAACCGTCTACTGGAACCTGACGACATCCATGTTGTATGAACAGGCCATTCGTCGCCACGAAGGCGCGATCGCCCATCTCGGCCCGCTGGTTGTCCAGACGGGCAGTCACACCGGCCGCTCGCCCAACGACAAATTCGTCGTCAAAGAGCCGAGCAGCGAAGGCGATATCTGGTGGGGCAAGGTCAACCGGCCTTTTTCCCAGGAAAACTTCGATTACCTCTACCGCAAAATGGTCGCCTACACCCAGAATCGCGACATCTTCGTGTTCGATGGGTTTGTCGGCGCCGACCCGGCTTACCGGATGCCGGTCCGCATTATCACGGAATACGCCTGGCATAATCTCTTCGCCCGCAATATGTTCATCCGGGAGTTCGACCCGGAGAAATTGCGTAACCATGAACCGGCGTTCACCGTCATCGATATGCCCCGTCTGAAGGCCGAGCCGGAACTGGACGGCACCAACAGCCAGACCTTCATCCTGCTCGATTTCGGCCGCCGCCTGGTTCTCATCGGCGGTACCGAATACGGTGGCGAGATCAAGAAGAGCATCTTCACGGCCATGAATTACTTCATGCCCAAACAGGGCGTCATGTCCATGCATTGCAGCGCCAATTTCGGCAAGGATCGTGACGACGTGGCTCTGTTCTTCGGCCTGAGCGGTACGGGGAAAACGACCCTGAGCAGCGACCCGACGCGCACGCTCATTGGCGACGACGAGCATGGCTGGAGCGACAGCGGCGTCTTCAACTATGAGGGCGGCTGCTACGCCAAGGTGATCAAACTTGACCCCGAAGGCGAGCCGGAGATTTTCGAGACCACCCGCCGCTTCGGCACCATCCTGGAAAATGTCATCATGGACACCGGCACGCGCCGGGTCGATCTGGACGACGGTTCATTGACCGAAAACACCCGGTCGAGCTATCCCATTTCGCATGTTTCCAACGCGGTCCGTGACGGTATGGGCGGCCATCCGAACCATGTGTTCTTCCTGACGGCCGACGCATTCGGAGTTCTGCCGCCCATCGCTCGACTGACCGAGGCTCAGGCGATGTACCATTTCCTCAGTGGCTATACCGCCAAGGTAGCGGGAACCGAACGCGGCATCACCGAGCCGGTGCCCAACTTCAGCACCTGTTTCGGCGCGCCGTTTATGCCTTTGCGGCCCGGCGTGTATGCCGAGTTACTGGGTAACAAAATCAAGGAACATGGCGCGAAGGTGTGGATGGTCAATACCGGATGGACCGGTGGCCCCTATGGCATCGGCAGCCGCATGAAACTGGCTTATACCCGGCGAATGATCCACGCCGCGCTTAATGGCGAGCTGGACGATGTGGCGATGGTTGAGGAGCCATACTTTGGTCTCATGGTTCCGCAGTACATGCCCGATGTGCCGGATGAAGTGCTGAACCCCCGCGGCACCTGGGACGACAAAGATGCCTATGATGCCCAGGCCCAGCGGCTGGTGAGTATGTTCAAAGAGAATTTCAGGCAGTTTGAAGACCTGGTCAGCGATGAAATCCGGGCCGCCGGTCCGCGCTGATTGTCCCACCTTTTCGTCGTCCCTGACCAATCCTGACAGGTTGGGAAAACCTGTCAGGATTTTTTATTCCGGCTGAATTGTGAAAATCAACTTATCCTCGATGAAAAACGTCGCGAGATTGCGTATAATATAAGTGGAGGCCAAATGATGAGGTCTAAACTGGACATGTACGAACTGCCGCTATTTCCGCTCAATACCGTGCTCTTTCCCGGAATGCCGCTGCCGCTGCATATCTTCGAAGAGCGCTACAAGGAAATGATCGCCGACTGCATCCGCGAAAACCGGCCATTTGGGGTTGTCCTGGTGTCGGAAGGCCTGGCGGCCGAAGAGGGATCAGCCGCGCAACCCTATGCTGTCGGCTGCACGGCCGAGATCGCCCAGGTCCAGCCCCTGGATGAAGGGCGCATGTTGATTATGACTGTCGGCCGCGAGCGCTTCCGTATCGTTAGGCTGGAATATGGCAAGCCCTATCTCGTTGGAATGGTGGAGCCCGCGCCGCTTGAGACCGAGCCGGACGATATCCTGAGCCGCGATGCCGACAGGCTTTACCCCCTCGTGGTCGATTATTTACAGAAATTAGCCACCATTGGCAGCCTTGAAATCGAGGAAGACCAGATACCGGTCGACCCGGTTCCGTTGATCTATCTGGCGGCGACGCTTATTCAATTGCCGGCCGTCGAGAAGCAGGACTTTTTATCGGCTGACCGGGCCAGCGCGCTGGCCCGCAAGCTGGAGCGAGCCTACCGGCGGGAATTGGGATTAATGGTGACCATGCCTACCGAGGACATCGGTATCTTCTCCTTGAATTAGTAGACGCTGTCACCGGATTCACCTTAATCAGGTCAAACAGTTACGCACAATTCCTCAACCGTTCATCTGCCCAGCAACGGCAACTTATACGGCCATATAAGGTATAACCTACCTCTTTACGCCATCGTGATCCTGGCCGCTCTTTTGCGCTTCATGCAAGTGGGAGAGATTCGTTATGGCTACGATCACAGCTACCCTGCTTTCCAGATATTAGGGTTACTGGATGGCGGCCAATGGCCTATAGTCGGCCAACCCTCTTCCGTATTCCTCGACAACCCGGTTCTGATGGCCTACATTCAGGCCGTGCCATTGCTGCTATGGCGCTCCCCCTTGGCTGTTCAATTATTTGTTCTGGTTTTCAATTCAATTGCGGTCTGGTTTGTCTATGAGGTAACCGTTGAGATGCTCGATCGCAATGCCGGACTTGCGGCCGCGTTCTTGTTTGCGATTAATCCGTGGATCGTTTATTTCAGTCGGACGACTTGGGTTCAATCGCTGGTACCTTTTCTTATGGTGGTCATAGCATGGGGATTGTGGCCGTCTTGGGTGCGGGACCGACCGGCAAGTCGACGCTTCCTGGCCGGTGGGGTGGCAGTCACGCTGCTCACCCAGACGTATATAGCGGCCTGGGGCGTTCTTCCCCAGATCGGGCTTTTATTGGTTATCTTTCGTCGTAAAAACCCCCGTCGCGAGTTGCTTGCCGGTTTGGCGATTTTCTTCGCCGCCGTATCGTTCTTTGTCTTCGGGCTGATGAACCGATCGGAAGTCAATAGCCTTAAAGCGGGTGCCTTTTTTTCGGAATCAGGGTTGCGATTCAGCCTAGTAGGCTTTGATCATGCCCTGCGGTTTGTAACCGGTAGAGACTTTCGAGCGACGCATGCGGCCGGAAATCCTTCCGGAACCCCATGGGAGTGGGTTTCGCTCACTGCCACGATAATCCTTACGATCTTGTTTGCTCTGGGCCTGATCAAGGTTGTACAGAGCTTGCGCCGGTATGATAAACACCGGCCGGTGGCAATCGTCCTGTTGATGTGGTTCTTTATTCCTGTTCTTCTGACTCTTCCTTTTGGGGCTTTTGATCTTCATCCCCACTATTTATTACTCACATTACCGGCCGGCCAGATAATCGCTGCCTGGGGCGCGATGTTCTTGCTAAAACGCCCATTGGCCCCCATCCTCTTAGCCCTCTTCCTCGGGGTCGGTTTTATTCAAGCCCATGATCTCTTCCGAGCCAATCAGTTGGTCGCCGCTGAGCCTATCTGGCCAAATTTCGATGGTTGGTCTTTACGTTATGCGACCGATCTGGGACGCGAGGTGAGACAGTGGCAGCAGAGCACGGCGGGTGATTTTCCACGGGTGGTGATTGCTGACGGCCATGATTCATTGATAAGTGGTATGAGTGCCACCTATTCGCGAACGATTGGTAATGCTAGTTACCCCGAATTTGTTTTACTATCCGATAGCAAACCGCTTCTTTATATAATTGATGGCAACGAGCCGATAGCCGCATGGTTAACCCCCTGGTTTGAACCTTTAACCCCCGTTTTCGATTCCTCCCCGGACTCGATCCCGTACACCTTGGCCCAATCCAGGCTGGTCGATGATTCGAACCTGGCCCAATATTCGACCGTAGAGGCGAATTGGCCCAGCGAGGCGGGCTTGACATTGTTCGGCTATACGCTTAATGGCGAATTGGCACCCGGGCAAACGATTGATCTTTTGATGACATGGCGCGTCCAGGACCTCCATCCGGATCGCGGTGACTGGTTTGTGAGCGCGAATGTTCATTTAGTGGATAGCACCGGCCAGATACTCGCCAATATCGGCGATCAGGGCCAGTGGGCTTATCGGTGGGATCGGGGAGATGTCTATATCCAGCGATTGAGGATACCCGTTCCAGAAACTATCGCTGCGGGCCCTTATCATCTATCTCTCGGCCTGTTCGATTCCATCCGGCAAACCACTTATCAGTTCATATTACCGGAAGGTCAAGTGGAGCGATACGATATTCCCATTCTGATCCGGTCCAATTAACCAGTTAATATCTAATCTGGCGTGCGGCAACCAGATTGATGGCCTTCAAAAAGGTTGTGGGGTCGAATTTTTACTGCGTTAAGTGCTGGACGTTCGGCACGCGGCAGTTTCACTCAAGAAACTTTTCCTTTAAATAAGCCACATACGGTTTAATCGTTAACGGCCCGCCGGTCACGCGCTCGATCAGTTCATCGGGCGTGTATTTGGAACCGTGGCGGTAGATGTTCTCCCGCAGCCAGCCGTGGAGCGTGGCGAACTCGCCCCGGCCGATTTGCTCCGGAATGTCGGGATGAGCCTGGAGCGCTTGATCATAAAATAAAGCCGACATGATATTGCCCAGCGTATACCCCTGGAACGCGCCGCCGATGGTCCCGGCGAACCAGTGAACATCTTGCAGCACGCCGTCGCAATTATCGGTGGCGCAAATGCCGATATCGGACATGTAGCGCTGGTGCCAGGCTTCCGGCAGGTCGACAATTTCGAGGGAACCTTCCAATAACGCCAGTTCCAAATCGAAGCGAATCATGACATGCAGGTCATAGGTCATTTGGTCGGCTTCGGTGCGGATGATCGACGGCTTGACTTTGTTGACGGCCCGGTAGAAGGCATCCAGTCCCACATTGCCTAACTGGTCGGGGAAGGTCGCCTGTAATGACGGGTAATAATGCTGCCAGAAGGGCCGGCTGCGGCTGACCACATTCTCCCACAGGCGCGACTGGCTTTCGTGGACGCCGGCCGATGTGCCTCCACCCAAAGGCGTCGCCTCATAAGCCATATCGACGCCTTGCTCATACATGGCATGGCCGGCCTCGTGGATGGTGCTGAAGAGGCTGTTTCCCAGAAAGTCAGGCTGGTAGCGGGTCGTGATGCGGACATCGCCTAACGAGAACTTGGTCATAAACGGATGGTGGGTTTTATCCAGGCGGCCGCGCTGGAAATCGTAACCGAGCTGTCGGATCACCATCTCGCCGAATTCGCGTTGCTTGTCCTCCGGAAACTGCTGGTGCAGGCAGCTGTCGTCGGCCGGAGGTTGGCTCAGAATGTCTCTCAAGAGCGGCACTAACTCCGCGCGCAGGTCGCCGAACAGGGCGCGAATGCTCTCGGCTTTCATGCCCTCGTCGGCAAAGTCGATCAACGGGTCGGCGATGTGGTCGTAGCCGGGGAAGCAATCGGCCAGGCGGCGGCTGATATCAAGGGTATTTTCCAGCATTGGCCGCATGGTGGCGAAGTCATCGGCACGCCGGGCGGTGGTCCACGCCTGGTAGGCGGCCGCCCCGTGCTCCTGGAACTCGCCCATGAGTTGCGCCGGCACGCGAGTGGCCTTGTCGTAGGCGCGGCGGGTGACGCGAATCAGGGCCGCGTCGTCGTGGTCGTAGGGCAGGTTCTCGCCGTAGGTTTGCAAATCATCGAGCAGGCGGCCAATGGCCGGGTCGATGAACTTCTCATGCGACAGGCGACCGATCAAAGCCATTTGTCGCCCGCGAGCCGGCGCGCCACCGGGTGGCATGTAGGTTGCCTGATCCCAACCCAGGAGGGCCATCGCGCCATTCAGGTCATGAATTTCTTGTAGACGTTGCTTCAGTTCGTTCAGTTTTTTTTCCATTAGATTGTTTTCCATCTGGTCTCAGAACCACGTAACCAACGATTTCAATAGTTCCGTAGTAGCGGCTTCAGTCGCGTTCTTCCGAGGCGGCGCTAAAGCGCTTACGACGAACAGGTTGAAGATGTTTTTGTGAAAAGTGCCCGGTGATTCGGTAACCCGTATTCTTATCCCGTTCTAACCACTTGTTTCCCGCAAGGCCTCGGTCAGCAAGAACCTCAGCGCCGGCGCCAGACGGCGACCCCAGGAGGACTCGTTGTGACCGGCCAGTTTTTCTTCCACGTGATACAGATCACGCAGAGGACGATAGCCTTTCTTGACAAGCACCCCTTTCATCCGGCGGACGTCGGCGTAATAACGGCGCGACGCAGCCGCACGATGCAGCCGGCCGTTGGGCTGCTCGCCCAGTTCTCGGGTCCCCACGTCCATATATATTTTTCCCGATCGAAACGGCGTGGCAGCCACGTAAGCAAAGATTCCGTTGTCGGCAATCCACAAGGACGGGCTCATGACTCCGGCAAAGCCGAACACTTCGCTGTAGCGAAAGAAGCCGTACAGACTGATTAACCCGCCCATCGAGGAACCCATGAGACCGGTGGTCTTGCGTTGGGGCAGGGTGCGGAAATCCTGGTCGATGGCTGGTTTGATTGTATCGGCGAGAAAAGCAAGGTAATGGTCACCCTCGGCCACCTGTCTGCTCGCGCCAAACGGGTTGTATTCGGCCATTCGGCGCGGTCCGGCATTGGGGATGCCAACGATGATGGCTTCCAACCCTTCCTGATAGCTCATCTGCTCCATCGTCTCATCGACGCCCCATTCCCCGGCGTAGCTGGTGATATTGTCGAATAAATTCTGGCCGTCGTGCATGTAGATAACGGGATAGCGCCGGCTGGTGTAATGATAGGACGGCGGCAAATAGACGAGGAGGTCGCGGGCATTGTTCAATTGCGGGCTATGAAAAGCCGGCGCGACGCGAATGGTACCGCTGATATGATGGCCATTGTTTGAGGGGTAGAAATTCCGGTAGTCTTGCCAATCAAGCAGAGTACGGGATTCGGTGTTGTTTTCGGCTCTTGTTTCCATACAAACTATCAATCAGGTCGCCCAGTGTGGGCGACCTTGCATTTATTTTGCCTCGATTTTAATGAATAGACCACCAAAAGAGGGTCAGGAATGATTTTGGAATGGTAATGACGGGCATCGGGAACCTTTAGGGAATGATGGGCCGGTACTCTGTAGTTAGCAAACGAGCCGGGAATGAGTTGCCGCAATCGAAATCCGACAGATGGTCAATTCCCCGGAGACTATCAACGGAGATCGCCAATCATGAAAGTATTATTCGTTTTATTTATATTCCTGACCGTGGGCCTGATCACCGGCGTAGTTGGTTTGACGCATTCTGCCCCGGTCCAGGCAAGCATTCCCTCAAGTCTGACCGAGGAAAATGATTTATTAAGGGCGACGGTAGCGATCGAAATATTGTCCCCCTATGTAGATAGTCAGGGGCAGGTCGTGACCGTTCAGGAAAACGGCCGGGAGACAGTTTTGAATGCGATGAGTACCGGCCTGGGAACCTTGGTTAACGTGGGAAGCGATACTTATCTCATCACGCACGATCATTATTCACAGCTAGACGCGGCGGTGGGAGAAGTCATCATCACCGGGTACGCAGGATTTCGGCTGACGATGCCTGTGCAGGAATTTCGTGGGTTGATCCGCTATCGCAATAACAGCACACTGGTCCTGGAAACGCCAGGCGGATTGCATGGTCATCCAACGGCCGCGGGCAATGGCGATGAGGTGTTGCCGGGTAGCGTAGTTCAAATCATCTATCGTCACCCGGAAACAAAGGAATTGGCCGTCAAGCAGGCCGAGGTCGAGTACCAGCTTGATTTTCAAGGTATTCCCAGCCTGCAACTGAACAACCTGAGTGGTGAGCCGATACGCAAAGGCAATAGCGGGGGAGGGGTGTGGTATCAGGGACGGCTGATCGGTAATATCCATCGCACGATCATAGCCTCCGGGCCGGGCGATTCGCCGGATAAACCCGAAGGCGCGCCAAGCCCGACTCATCGTAGTTACGCGACGCGATTGTCCTCGGAGCGGATGGCTCTGCTGGGTTCGACTCGATAGTGAGTGTCGACGGCAATTATGAAGACGAATATTTGAAAGTGGCCACCGGAGCTTGGCACCTGGTGGCCTTTTTCTATTATTGAATATGACTACTTTTTTAAAGGTTGGCGGCGATCAATTCCAAGCCGTAGCGGGCCGGGATCATGGTCTTCAAGGTACCAAGCCCGGTACCGAGCCAACGGCCAAGGTGAAAGCCAACTACTTGGCCACGACGGTTCATGTAGGGCGCGCCGGAGAAACCGAGCCGGGTGACGATCTCGACCACAACCAGCGGAATGTCGGTGTGCTCCTCCTGCGTCGCTTCCAACTGATGGATCGTTCCCTCGGTATTGATCCACCCGCTGTCTGGATTGTAGCCCAGCAAATAAACTTCATCGCCCACTTTGAGATCCCCAGTGTAAAGAGAGACAGATGGAAAAGAAGGATGGATATCGGACTCCGTGCCGTTGGGGATAAAAAACGAATTGTAAAGGGGGCGGGCTGTGAGGTCGATTTTCAACAGGGCAACCTGAGCACCTTGATTGCGGGCCACCGGCAAGGCTGGAAACTCAAGCTTGTTCCAGTGCACAGTATAAGTCAAATCCGTGGCTCCGCTGGCGCCGGATGTATCCATGGTCAGAATGTACCCACGGGGATCAACGAGAAAGCCGCATTGCTGAAACTGGATGTGGCCAGAGCGCCCGGCATCGATCCAGACGACCGCGCTCCGCAAGGCTCGAATGCCAAACTCGGTTTGCCAGGCGCGATTCACCGCCACCCATTCGTCGTGACTATCCGGCCGCGGTGGTCCTGTCTGAGGGATGAGAGCCGGCCATGGGAATTGCGGCCGTTCTTTCCGGCCGTAAGTAACGAGAGAGTCCAGTTGGCCGCGTCGATCGAGGTAGCCAATCAGTGAGATGATCTTTGTCGTTTTGTCCTCTCCTGTCAGGTTATCGTAGTCGATGCTCAGGTCGAAACAAAGGGTGCGCAATTCGGAGAGGTCGAATAGTTCGGCTAAGGCTTTGCGAATCAGGATTTTCCTCTCCTGGGGGACGTCATCCAACATGATCTGCCTCTCAATATAGCTATTGACTGTCCAAGTCCGTGATCCTTTGCCGCCGGATGGCTTGACTATACAATCACCCATGGGGTGGCGCAAACCAGTTTGTGCGGCCTGATAGCTCTGAGCCGGATCACGTTTGAGTGTACGGCCGACGATATTTTTGGAGGCTTCAAGGCAATGCTCGGTAAAATAGTCTCTTCCTATTATAGTTGGCAAGCTTCTCGCCGTTCGCAGGAACAGTTATTGGAAGCCCTCAGCACCTCGGGCCAGGTCGTGGCCGAGAAGTTCGTCCGCGCCGGCGACACGGCCAACAACCGTGAAGTGGCTCGTCATATCATCGGTATCGAGCGCTGGAGCCGCCGCCGGCTCCAGACGGCGTTGGGCGATGTCGCCGTGATGGATGAATATGATGGCTACCGGCCGGATGAAGCGGAATCGATGGCCACCCTGGCGGAGTTGTTCGTCGAAGCGCGTGCCCAGACCATCGCCCTGGCCCACCAGGCAGCCAACTTGCCGGACACCGTGCGGGTGGCCCACAACGATCTGGGCCAGATGGACGTGGGGGCCTGGCTATTCTATATTGAGAACCACGCCGCGCGGGAATGCCTGCGCCTGCGAGGTTGATTATCCTATTTCAGAGCTTTCAATTTGCCACTTACCCGTAACTAACTGGTGCCAATAGTGTTACTAGAAGTGAGTTACTCTGTCAAAGGGCGTTGCAAGTCTGCCTGGAGACAGATGAGTTGGTATGGCCCGCACTTATTAAGCGGGAATCCACAGTTTTATTAATTACATGTATTTACAAAGGAGTAAATTTTACCATGGGTGTAATCGTAAGTTTTGTTATTTCATGGTTACTGGCCGCTCTGGTCATCTATATTGTAGGTCGTTTAAATCTTGGCTTGACTGTCGACAGCTTCGTTAGCGCATTGATTGCGGCTGCGGTCATCGCCGTCGTCACCTGGGTTGTCGTCTGGTTGCTGGGCCTCCTCGGCATTAATCTTGACGGAGGTTGGCTCGGGGCGATTGTGGGACTTATCGTCGCCGCCCTGATCTTGATGGTCAGCGATCGCTTTGTCAGCGGTATGAAGGTCGCCGGCTTTGGTGGCGCGATCATCGCCGCCATCGCCATCGCCGTCGTCACCTGGCTGGCAAGCTGGCTGACCGGTTTGCTCGGCTTCTAATCGTTTCGATTTCTTGGAGACTTGCCGGCGCGCCCGACCCCCAAGGTCGGGCGCGTTTCGTTTTTAGCGGCCTAATAAGCGCTTCTGTTAGAAAAATGTAAGATCAAAAATTGGGTATTGACAAGCGATTATATCACTGTTATACTTCTGAACCGTTGACCAATAACGCGGTGTCGTTGCCGAAAAAGCAAAACACCGATACAAAAGAAGACGCCCAAAATAAAGCGGTAGCCGTTATGGCGCCGTGGTTTTGCGCGAAATTGGGTCTTGACAGGAATCCTATATCATGTATAATAGTGATTCCTTAGGGGTAAGGACGCCGACCGCGAAGGATTAAAACGGAATCATGGGGCAGGACGAGAATGGGAAACCAGACTCGGATGGCCTACCATCCGAAAAAACCGAAACGAGAGGACGTCGCAAGAACTTAAAAATTCTTGTCCGAAGCTTTAACAACTGAATAGTGACAGAAACAATCAATTCTGGGCCCCAAAATATGAGAAAATAATCTCGTAGTCAAATACGGGATTCAAACAAACCTTTTATGGAGAGTTTGATCCTGGCTCAGGATGAACGCTAGCGGTGTGCTTAAAGCATGCAAGTCGAACGTGATCCCTTGGATTCGTCTGGGGGTGAAAGTGGCGAACGGGTGAGTAACACGTTGGTGACCTGCCTTCGAGAGGAGGACAACCATTGGAAACGATGGCTAATACTCCGGACGTTATCGTATTTGGAAAGCGATGACTGAAGCTCCGGCGCTCGAAGAGGGGCCTGCGTCCCATCAGCTAGTTGGTAAGGTAATGGCTTACCAAGGCAAAGACGGGTAGGGGGCGTGAGAGCGTGACCCCCCACACTGGTACTGACACACGGACCAGATACCTACGGGTAGCAGCAGCTAGGAATATTGGGCAATGGGCGAAAGCCTGACCCAGCAACACCGCGTGGAGGACGAAGGCTTTCGGGTCGTAAACTCCTTTTCTGGGGGATGAGAAAGGACAGTACCCCAGGAATAAGGCCCGGCTAACTACGTGCCAGCAGCCGCGGTAATACGTAGGGGCCAAGCGTTATCCGGATTTACTGGGCGTAAAGCGCATGTAGGCGGTTGACTAAGTCGGACGTGAAAGCTCCTGGCTCAACTAGGAGAGGCCGTTCGAAACTGGTCGGCTGGAGGGTGGTAGAGGAGAGTGGAATTCCAGGTGTAGCGGTGAAATGTGTAGATATCTGGAGGAACACCAGTGGCGAAAGCGGCTCTCTGGACCATTCCTGACGCTGAGATGCGAAAGCCAGGGGAGAGAACGGGATTAGAAACCCCGGTATTCCTGGCCGTAAACGATGTCAACTAAGTGTAGAGAGTCGAAAAGATTAGCTGTGCTGAAGCAAACGCGATAAGTTGACCGCCTGGGGAGTACGGCCGCAAGGCTAAAACTCAAAGGAATTGACGGGGGCCCGCACAAGCAGCGGAGCGTGTGGTTTAATTCGAGGCTACGCGAAGAACCTTACCAGGGTTTGACATGGTTGTGGTAGGCGAGGGAAACCAAGCTGACCCTTCGGGGAGCAATCACAGGTGCTGCATGGCTGTCGTCAGCTCGTGCCGTGAGGTGTTAG
>JAWOHK010000119.1:0-4113 GCA_046485205.1 Chloroflexota bacterium
TGTGGTTGCCGATATACGCCATTTCCACAAGAACAAGGATACAACGAGGAAATTAGATTCGAAGCCCTAACCCTTTATCTGGAGGGCATGTCAATGCGCGAAGTCGCCCGGGTGCTGGAAGTCAATCATCAAAGTGTGGCCAACTGGATGAAAGATTATGCCCGCTATCTGCCGCCGGACCTGCCGCCGGACCTGATCGAAAAGGCCCGGTTGGAAGGTTTGTACGTTCTCTGATCCAAACACCACAAAATTAGACAAAAACACCATAATGTTAGACAATAGTGTTGACCAACCCTCTGATCACGCTATATTTTGAGCCAATAGCACAGCCACAGCGTGCGGGTATCGCGAAGGTTATGATATTAATCCATTACAGTCCTCAAGGAGATAACAATGTCAAGCGTAAGTTTCCGGCATGTATATAAGCGATTTGGTGATGTAAGTGTGATCAAGGACTTCAACCTTGAGATCGCCGACAAAGAATTCATGGTATTTGTTGGGCCTTCCGGTTGTGGAAAGTCAACCAACCTGCGCATGTTGGCCGGCCTTGAGGAAATTTCAGACGGCGAAATCCTGATCGGCGACCGGGTCGTGAATGATGTGCCGCCCAAGGACCGTGATATCGCCATGGTCTTCCAGTCGTATGCCCTCTATCCACACATGAGTGTATATGACAACATGGCCTTCGGCCTGAAACTGCGCAAGATGCCCAAGACTGAGATCGATAACCGTGTGAAGGAAGCGGCCGATATTCTGGGGCTAGCCAATCTACTCGATCGCAAGCCGAAAGCACTCTCTGGTGGCCAACGTCAGCGCGTGGCGGTGGGCCGGGCGATCGTCCGCGAACCGTCGGTTTTCTTGATGGACGAACCCCTTTCGAATCTGGACGCCAAATTGCGCGTGACCGCACGCGCTGAGATCAGCAAACTGCACCAGCGCTTGGGCACGACATTTATATACGTGACCCATGATCAGGTGGAAGCGATGACCATGGGCGACCGAATTGCAGTGCTGGCCGACGGTATTTTGCAACAGGCCGATACGCCGCGCAATCTCTATAACTATCCGGTCAATGTTTTCGTCGCCGGCTTTATCGGCAGTCCGGCAATGAATTTCTTCAACGGCACCCTCGTGAATGAAGAAGGCCGTCTATTCGTTGATACCGGCGATTTCCGTGTACGGGTTCCCGATGATAGAAAAGAAGGCTTTGGACCCTATGCGGGCAAAGAAGTGATCATGGGTGTTCGACCGGAGCATGTTCACGCGCCTCAATATGCACCACCGAGCATTCAGGCGGAACCGGTAAGTACCGAGGTCGAAGTTGTTGAACTTCTAGGCCATGAATTGCATCTATTCCTCAATTCGGGCAAGAACAGCTTTGTCGGCACCGTCGATCCTCGTTTTGATGTCCATGCCGGAAACACCATTGATGTTGTCTTTGATATGAGCCAGATGCACCTATTCGATAAAGCGACTGAGTTGGCGATCCGTTAGATCACCGACGAATAATCCCCCTCATGTGCCGGGCACAAGTTTAAGTGCCCGGCGCATGACAGAATATGCCCCACGCCCATTACGCAATCGGTCAAACATTTCCTGTTCAGTTTGCCTGGCGATTACCAGGCAATGAATATTTGCGCGCGGTTTTTTTAGCTGAGGTCCTTGATCTGGTCCCCGCAGCCGATAAATATGTCGTCCGACTCAATCGACTGGTGGCCGGCCGGGAAGAGTCGGTTGATGGAACTCCCAAACCGGAGACAGCTTTAAGTCGAGATTACTGGAAATTAGTTGGTAGACTCATCGGCCGCAAGATCACCATCGCTTATGAAGCCGACGACGGCCGGGCGCTATACCTGCGTCTGGAGACTTTGACCGGGGAGCACAACTTTTTCACTCGTTATGAAAATGCCGAAGTGATTGCCAGGGGATTGGAGATCCGCCTTAAGCGTTCAGCCGGCGATGAAAATTCGCCGCCAGAGGTCAGTCTGGAGTAAATTTTCAGGATCACAACGTTGCTTCAATTCGTGAAAGCATGTAATAGTTTCTTCGCCCAGGTACGTTTTGACCACTTCCGGACGAAGCGTGCTGTCTTTGGCGAAGTAGAACCGTCCTCCAGCAGCCAGCACAATGTCATCCATTTCCCGGGACAACCAAACAATCCGCCGCCGGTTTTCCTCAGTGACGCGAAAATCCATAGCCAGTGAAAAGCCGTCAACCGCGTAAGACATGAGAAAGTCATCCGGCCGGTGGCGCTTGAGAACCGTCAAGTAGTTGGGCATACCGCGTCGCTGGCATAGGGTTAGAATTTCGCGAAAAGCATCAGCGGCCGTTTCCTTGGGAATAAAGGGCTGGTACTGAATGAGACCACCCGGTTGATAGGCTCGCTTCCAATCGGGGATGTAGTCGAGCAGAAAATGAAACTGCGCATGGGGTTGCCGATATCGTTTCTGTCCGCCAAACCGCCCCGCCAGATACTTGCCCTGATTGATCACACGCATGCCGGTATTGCGCATCATCGGCCGCATGAAGAGCCACATGATCGAACGGGGTAAAACACCGAAGAGATTGGGACCCATGTGCTGATTCTCCAGCCGGAGCGATTGGGCGGGATTGGGATCGATCCCTGGGGCAAGGTAGTTGGCTCGATGAACATCCCCGCGCCCCACAGCTGCCCCACTGGCCAAGGAGTCGATCCAGCCAACGATGTAGTCGGAACGGCCGGTATTCTCATAGAAAAAGGCCAGCATCTCGTCCAGATTTGACCCAATATCAGTCTCGACCTCAAGCAAACCGGAGTACACTCGCTTCATCTGCATTGTTAGGCTTGTGAAAACCCCTAACATGCCGAAGCCGCCGATGGCGGCATGGAAGACATCGCGATTTTCCTGGCGATTGCACAAAATAATTTCGCCCGACGGCAGCATAAGATCAAATTCCAGGATGTGATCGCCAATGGGACCGATTTGCCAAGCATTCTTGCCATGAACATTCATTGCCGCAGAACCACCCATTGTGGTGAAGCTGGTGCCGGTGGCGACAGGCGGCCACCAGCCATCTTCCAGAATATACTGCCACAAATCGGACAAGGTTACGCCGGGCTCGACCCGAATCAGGCCGGAATCGGGATTCCACTCCAGAATACGGTTCATGCGCCGAAGATCGACGACGACATTCTCGCTGTTCATGGCGGCGTCACCGTAGCTGTTTCCACCGCCCCGCAGGCCCACCGTCCGCCCGCTGCGTTGTGCCAGCTGGAAAACTTCATGAAGTGCTTCCGGCGTGGTGGGGCGATAGACATAACTGACGCTCTCGGTAGCCCCGCCCCAGGCTGTAACCTGTTCGAGGCGCTCGACTGGTAACAGGAGCGGTTCGGCTACTTTTACGGACGGTGTCGAATTCGTCGATAATCGAACTCTTGTGTCAGACATGGGACTTTTAGTTCCAAAGGTTAGATAAGTTAAAAATTCAATCGCCTGAATATAACGGAGGGCATGGCTCGAACGATAAGACTGATCAGTCGCCAGCGTGGAGGTATGTATACGACCTGGCGACGGTCATCAAGAGCGGCCAAGGTTCTCACGGCCGCTTCTTCGGGCGATATGACCCAAAACGTACGCGGAGCGTTTTTAAGCAACTCGGTATCAATGAAACCCGGTTTGATTGTGGTTACGGAGACGCCATAGCGAGACAGGCGATTGCGTAATGCTTCTAGATAGGTATCGAGACCGGCTTTGCTGGCGTTGTAAACCGGGCCCCCGACCCGTCCCCGATCCCCGGCAATGGAACTGATTCCGGCGATTTTGCCGCCGCGCGCCCGCTCAAATCGCAAGGCGGCCTGGTTCAACCAGGCAACAGCCCCTAAGAAGTTGGTCCGAATCATCGCCTCATCTTTATCGATATTGTATTCATGGGGATCGACCGGCGGCTGGACAGCAGCTGTGTAGATGATGAGGTCTAACCCGCCCAAATCGCTCGTGATTTGGTCGAACAGCATGAGCTTGAGGTTGTTGTGCCTGAGGCCGGCGTGCGAGAGAAACACACCCTCGCCACCGCCCACGTCGAGCAGACACTCGTGTTTGGAGAGGTCGTAGGCGTCGAGCACGTCGCTGGCCA
>JAWOHK010000248.1:0-6212 GCA_046485205.1 Chloroflexota bacterium
TGTTGATTCCGATGCGAACATCCAAGGTGCGCGCCATGGCTGGTAAGCCTTCCCGGTAGGTGTGAACCCCGCCGACGATTTCCAGTCCAGCCAGCACGGCCCGGCTCGGATCGTCCTCGTGGGCGATTGGCGCACCAAAAAAGGCTAACAAACCGTCGCCGGTCAGCCGGGCCACCGTCCCCTCATACTTGTAGATCGGCGGAACCATTTGCTCGAATGCCCCATTTACGATTTCTGACCACTCTTCGGGGTCGAGTTGTTCGGCCAGCGCCGTGGAACCCTTGATATCGCAGAAAAGGATGGTGACGATGCGGCGCTCACCGCTGATGCCGGATTCGCGACTGCTCTGGAGTTTTTCGGCCAGTGCCTGGGGAATGAACCGCTCGAGGTTGAACTCGTTTTCGGCCGGGTCATTGACGATCCGGGACGGCTCCGGTTGGGGCGATGGGGCAGGTTGAGTTGTCTTTGTTTCCGGTCGCGGCCAGCTGCCTGTCCAGGCTTGTGGGCTAAGGGGGTAGCCACAGGCATCGCAGAAGTTAGCCGCGGCATCGGCAAAAGCCCGGCAGCGCGGGCACTTGTCACGCAGCAAACGACCACAATGGCGGCAAAACGCCGCACCATCCCGATTCGTCGTGCCGCAATGTCTGCACTCCATCGTCAAATTTCCCATTAAGCCCGCTTGCGCGTGAGTATAACACAAAGCGTGGCCGGGAAGCCCCGCTTTTATATAGACAGGCTTGATTACCGGCTATAGATGACGGACACCACAGTCCCCTTACCGGGATAGGAATTGACCGCAAAACGAGCGCCAACCGATTCCGCTCTTTCACGTGCTCCCAGCAAGCCAAAGTGGCCGGAAAGAGCTAGTTCGGCCAACCGTTCGTCAGCATCAAACCCGATCCCTTTATCAATGACCTCCAATGTGGTTTGATTTTCGGTGAAATTCAGGCGTATGGTAATTCCGGTAGCCTGGGAATGGCGGACAGCATTGCGCACCGCTTCCTGCGCGATGCGGTAGAAGGCTAGTTCAATGTCCGGGGAAAGCCGCCGTGGTTCGCCGCTCGTCGCATAGTCAATATGGATTTCTGAGGCTCTCGTTTGATCGCGGGCCAGCAGTTGGAGAGTGGGAACCAATCCCAGGTCATCGAGATAACTTGGGCGCAAATCGCGAATCATTTGGCGCAAGTCGGCTATTGCAGCCAGCGTGAGGGTTTCCATCTCGGCCAGTTGGGCCATGGCGGAATCATCGACAGCGTCGCTGCGGGCCATCTGGATGTGCTGATTAAGCGCGATCAATGACTGGATTGTTTCGTCGTGCAGCTCGCGAGCCAATCGCTGTCGCTCTTCTTCCTGGCCGATCGTCAGGGTGCCTAAATAATCCCGCAGTCCTTTTTGGGCCATGGCCAGCCGGCGAGCCATTCCGGCCAACTCGCCCTGTAAGATGCGAATTTCGCTGATGCCGCCGACCGGGTCGCCGACGGCATCGAAGTCCCCCCGGCCGACGGCCGAAGTACGGGCGGCCAGGACTTGCAAAGGCCGGACAATTTGCCGCGCACCAAACCAAAAACCAGCCAGGGCAATGGCCAGCACCGGCAAAAGGATAAAAGGTGCCAGTTCCGTGCGCCGCAGCATCGGGTCAGTCATTTCCTGCCAGGACTCTTCCATCACCAATCCCCAGCCCACCGGGTTAACCGGCGTGTAGGTAATGACATGCTCGTCGCTACCGGACGGAAGAAAGGCGGTGCCCATCTCGCCGCGCAAAGCTTCCGCCACACCGGGGTGGTCGCCTTCCCGGTTCGCGTGTATGGGTTCCCCGATCTGATAAAGTAAATTGCCATCTTTATTGTACACGTAGGCAATAGTGTGGTCGCCGGGTAAGATGACACGACTGAGCACAGTGCGGGCGATAATCCGAGGATCGAAAGTTCCGGCCGCCACCAGTCCATCAGACGTTCCGGCCATGACGATCATAATGGGGCTCCCATTTTCATCATCAGACCGGATAGGCAAGAAAACCGGGGAGTGATCGCTGGTGTCGCCAGCCTCTGCCATCTGCCTTAGTTCGGTCGAGAGCAAAGGATGAAAGGCCGTCCACCAACCGGTGTCCTCGGCGGCCAGTAATTCCCCTCCTGGTCCGAAAAGGGCCAGGCTTGAAAATTCGTCGCGGAATGCAGCGCTATCAGCCAGAGCAACCTCAGGGTCAACATGGCGAGCGTTCAAGGCCAGGTTCTGGACGAGAGCGCCCTTTAGGTAAAGCTGCTCGGTCATGGCCGCGGCGGCGGCCCGGGTGGCCCGTTCGTCGCGCTCGCCTACCATCTGTCGCATCGCTTGCTGGTGCAGATTGAGACCGGCCAAAGCAATGGCCATCAGCACCACCGTTAGCGGCAGGATGGTGAACAGCAAAAGTTGAACGGGGAGACTGCGTAGACGGGTCATTCCTCTTGCGGGGCGATGAGACTCAGCGAGACCGCTCGCATGACAGCTTCGGTGCGGGTAGTGGCCTGGAGCTTGGCATATGTGTTGGCCAGGTGACCCTGCACGGTGCGATCGCTGATGAATAACTGGGCACCAATGGCCTTATTGGTATACCCTCTGGCGGCCAGCTCCAGCACTTCCAGCTCTCGCCGGCTCAACGGTTCGTAGATTGTTGTAGAGGTAGCTGGGCGTGCTCGAATCGCCGGGTCCAGGATTTGCTTACCCTCATATACGTCGCGAACAGCCTGGACTATCTCTTCCGGCGCGGCCGTCTTCAAGATATAGCCATTAGCACCGGCCGCCAGCCCAGCCTGTACATACGGATCATCATCGTATGCGCTCAGAATCAACAAACCGACCAAAGGATAAGTCGCCCGGCTCCAGCGAGCCACCTCGATCCCTGTTGCTTTGGGCATCTGGATGTCCAGAACCGCCACATCTGGCTGGTGGAGCGTTATCATGTGGCGGGCGGCTTCGCCATCATCCGCTTCAGCGATGACCATTAAGCCGGGAGCGTTTTCCAGGAACTGGCGAATACCGGTTCGAACGACCGCGTGATCGTCGGCCAACAGCACACGAATTTTTTCTTGCATGAGGTATGTAAATTAGCCGGATATGGTTCCGGGGTCAAGTGGAAGTTGAAGTTGCCGATCCCTTTTAATCGAACATGCAAAATACGCCATTTGGCGCTGTGGCCGGCCCGATGATCTGGGTATTATGGAGTTATGAGGCTCACGGGTGACCGGCGATCGGGGTTCAGTCCAAACCCCGATCGCCCTGCTCTCGACACGATAGTTTTATCCGACGTTTTTATCCATCTCAGCGCCACCGGTGTCCCACCCATGTGAATAGGCCAGATGGCGCTTACGATATTTCGATTGGTCAGCTATTGTAGGTATTGACCACAAGGTAGAAGTTGAAAACAATGACAAGAATAACTCAAACCAGAAGGAGATCGGGCCGGGTTGCAGGCAACCAAAAAGAACTCCTGATCGCCCTGATTTTAATAGGTGGCGCCGCATTGCTATTGGTGATGGCCGTGATGATTGCGCGGCAACCGGCATCGGCGACTTTATCTGCCGCCAACGAGAGTGAAATCGTGACCGGCAATCGCATCACAGCGATTCATACCATGGGAAGTAGTCCTCGCATACCTTTTCTGCCACAGGGCGACCCCCAACCAAAAATTGCCGTTCCGGAGAAATTTTTTGATTTCGGCCGCATTGGGGCCCAGGATATCGTCAGCCACACCTTCCTGGTGCGCAACAGCGGTGAGGCACCGCTGACTATCAGTCATGCATATACGACTTGCGGCTGCACGACGGCTGAAATCTCGGCCGATGTCATCCCTCCGGGCAAAGCGGTGACGGTTGACCTGCGCTTTGATGCCGGTTTCCACGATTCGGCCGGGCAAACTGTGCGCCGGGGCATCATCCTGGAAAGCAATGATCCTGATCAGCCTCTAGCCGAAATCTGGGTGCAGGCTGATGTGGCGAGCAGGTAATCAGGAATCCGATGAAGACACGAATTTTTTTGACAATTACACTGATCATGACTTCCTTGCTGACAGCATGCGCTATCGAACCGGAAGATATGAAGGACGACCATTCGAGCATGGTAAGGAGCGAAGGGGCTCAAGCCGCTGGCCATCACAATCATCCGATGGCACCATTGAGCGAGATGCCGGCCGAGGTTCAAGCTGCTGATGAACGAACTCAACAAGCCTACCAGTTCGCTGTGGCTAACCCTGACCACGCCAAACAAGTACCATGCTACTGCGGTTGTATCGGTCTGGGGCATGATACCAGCTATGATTGCTACGTGGCCGCTTTTGACGAAGAAAGCCGGCCGGAATTCGATCTCCACGCGGTGGCCTGCACCATCTGTGTGGACATCACCCTTGACCAAATGCGATTGATAGACGGAGGCGTGTCGCCGGACATGATTCGTCGAGTGATCGATCAAACTTATTCGATCTACGGTCCGCCGACGCCCATGTTGGGCAACTGAACCCAGGAGTGATTGATTTCATGAGAGTTGCGCGATTGTTATTTCTGTTAGTCTTTACTTCCGGTTTTCTCACTGCGATCACCGTGGCTTGCCAACCTTCGACAACCGGAGTGGCGCCGCGAATTGGATTGGAAACCAATCTGCTTGAACTCGGCCAAATCCCAAACGGCGAAATAGCCGATGTCGACGTCATTGTGAGCAATGATGGAGATAGCCCTTTAGTCATTGAATCCGTCACGACGACATGCGGATGTACGACGGCGAGACTGAATCCAATGACGATTGCTCCCGGCGGTACGGGAACCCTTGACATCTCTTTCGATTCGGGCGCCCATGGGCCGGACCTGCGCGGCGAGATCATGCGCCAGGTGATCGTAACCTCCAATGATCTGGTCCAACCGAAGGTTGTTGTTGACCTGCGGGCAACAATTGTAGGGCCGGTTGAGCCATAATTAATCGATATCTTATTGCTTCCTCCCAATGGTCGCGACCCTCCCCATAACCTTGAGGAGGGTCGTACTATTTCTGGCTGAATCGACAGCGGGTTATAATCTCGCCCCATGGCAGATGGTTCCCCGAAAGCCCATATACCTGACCCTTCGCAAGTCACGCGCTCTGGCACGCTGGTCGGCGCGACGGCGATTCTCATGTGGGCCACTCTGGCAGCCCTGACAACGCTCAGCGGCCGCATTCCCCCCTTCCAGCTATTGGCTATGTCGTTCACTCTGGCCTTTCTGATTGGTTTGTGGCTTTGGCGGCAGGAGGGCGGCTCGATTGGAAGGCATTTTAAGCTGCCCGCTTCTATTTGGGCCCTCGGTTTCTATGGACTATTTGGTTACCACTTCGCCTATTTCATGGCCTTGCGAAATGCCCCGCCGGTGGAGGCGAGCCTCATCGCCTATTTGTGGCCCTTGCTCATCGTGCTCCTGGCGGCGTTTCTGCCGGGCGAGCGCCTGCTGGCTCGCCAGATAGCCGGGGCGCTGGCCGGGTTCACCGGCGCCGTCTTGCTGGTGACCAAAGGCCAAACTCTGGTGTTTGAGCGTCAATACCTGACGGGATATTTATTCGCCTTGGCCTGCGCGCTCATTTGGTCAAGCTATTCGGTTCTCTCGCGCCGGGCCGGCCACATCCCCACCAGCGCTGTTGGCGCGTTTTGCGGGGCGACGGCCTTGCTGGCCCTCGTTTGCCATCTGTTGTTTGAAACAACGGTGTGGCCGGCCGGCCG
This sequence comes from Chloroflexota bacterium, assembly GCA_046485205.1. Lineage (GTDB taxonomy): Bacteria > Chloroflexota > Anaerolineae > Promineifilales > Promineifilaceae > Promineifilum. Next base: position 5,711 of record JAWOHK010000248.1, read on the forward strand.
GCAATGGCTGGCGGTGATCGCTTTAGGTCTTGGGCCGGTCGGCGCGGCGTTTTACACCTGGGACTTCGGGGTCAAGCGCGGTAATATCCAGACCCTCAGTGCCTTTGCCTACGCTGCACCACTCCTTTCGACCCTATTGATGATCGCTTTGGGCCTGGCCGAGCCGACCTGGATCCTCGCTGTCGCGTGCTTGTTGATCGCAGGCGGCGCGTTTATCGTCGGCAAGTAATTTGAACCTTTCGTCCTTTCCGGATGAGTGAGAATGGAGAGGAAACCGTCTGCGATAGGCAAGGGGGGGGACTTCGGTTATCATTAAAGTGACGCCACTTTTTCTCAACCCAAAGGTGTCATTCATCCTTAACCTCGTTATATACGCACTGAGAATATTCGGATCGTCAGGGCTGGTGATCGCACCCACTCTGGTACTCCGAAATTTCGGTATTTTTTACAGCTCACCCGCAACACCGGGGTAGCCGTATTATTAGTATCAAACCACAAGAAT
>JAWOHK010000259.1:0-17714 GCA_046485205.1 Chloroflexota bacterium
TTGGTACCCTGCCCGGCCATCGTCTCCAGACAGATGACCGTGTTCGGTGCCGTGTCGGCCGTCTCTTCCAATAGGCGGCGTACTGCCCCCGCGATGGCATCTAGCCCTTCCTGCTCGCTGCTGTTCATGTACGACCCGGGGTGGAAGGTGATGAAGTCAGCCCCCAGCGCCCCCGCACGCTCGACCTCATCCTTCAACGCCTGGTAGGACTTCTCCCTAAGCTCCGGGTCGGGCGAGGCGATATTAATCAGATAGGCCGCATGAACCGACACCGGATATAGATCGCCATACTCAGCGAAGGTGTTCTTGTACAAAGTGATATCGTCGTCGGTGAACGGCTTGGCGGCCCACTGGCGGTTGCTCTTGGTGAAGATGAGAAACGAGTCGCAAGTACCTTCTTTGGCCCGGGCAAACGCCTTGTACGCGCCGCCGGCCGTGCTGATATGGGCTCCCAATCGCATCATGTAGTGTCCTTGTTAGCTGAAGTTCTCCCAGCAGGTTGATTATAGTTCAAATGTGTCTCCCGGCCTTTCGACCGTCAGAAAGCCGATAGCCTCCGCACCATTGAGCGTATAGAGGCCGTCGCCAACGACGCGCCAGACCGGCGCGCCGGCCAGGTCGACGATGAAGTCACCTTCCAGGCGGCCGCTCGGTTCGCCGTCGAGCGTATACAACATATCACCGATCATATAACCAAACTGTTCCCCTTTAGGATCGACTAAACCGCGCATAATATGCCTCCCCTTATGACTTGCCCTTGACCGCAAGTGCAAGGTGCTTGCTGAGGGGTGTTGCCCACGCCCTACGGTACTATGAAGGTCGCCACGACCTCGCCGGCAGCGTCCCAGAGGGTCAGCGTCTCACCGCTGCGCCATAATGGCTGGGACTGCCCCCAAAACAGGTCGGTGGCGGTGTCGTTGCCTGATCGGGTAAAAACGAGAACTCCGGCACCTTCGCCGAAGATGCTCATCCGGCCGAAGGTATAGACATTACTGTCCTCGTCGCGAATCTTCCAGCCTTCCATTTGCTGCTCGGCCGTTCCCGAATTGACGATCTGCACCGCCTCAGTCTCCAGCAACCCGGTATCAAGCACTCCCGCGACCTCGATTTGCCCGCCCCCAGTCGCGGCCGCCGGTTCGGTCGGGATGGGTGACGGCTGAGCGGCTATCTCCGGCTCTTCCGGCGCGGCGGCCGTCGGCGTCGGGATGCCGCCAACCGGGATCGTCAATTGTTGGCCGACACTGATTAAATTCGGGTTGGTCAGGCCGTTGACCAGCATGATATCGTCGATAGAGACGTCATATCGTTGGCTGATGATCCCCAGGGTGTCGCCGGACTCGACGACATGGACCACCGGTTGGGCGGCTTCGGCCGCGGCCGCTTCCGGTTCAGCGCCGGACGGGGGATCGGCGACCACCGGTGTCGGCAGGCCCAGGGCCAGGGCGGCGGTCGGTTCAGGTATAACATCTGAACTTGGACTTTCTCGCCGGTCCCACCAGAGGAGGATGCTCAGGATGACCACGGCTGAGACGACGATATTTAACATCAGGAAGGGCAGCATTTGGCGGAAGGACATAAGACTATTGTAGCGTTTTCCGCCCCATCTGTGAAGCACAGCCAATCCTGGCTGCGAGCTTTCTCAGTGATGATTGACTGAGCTACGTCGTAGTATCGCCGACGGTCACCTGGTCTGTGACAAGCCACAAGATCTCCGCCGCCGTCTGTTCTACCCCTTTGCCCCCGGCGACGAGGGTCTGAACGCGGATGCCCAGCGGCTCATATTCGCGGGCACAGGCACGACCAAAGGCCAGGATGGCGGCCTGCCCGGCGTTGAAGGCTGCTCGACCGGCTTCCGGCGATTCCGCGCGCGCAATGGTGGCGATTATGCCCCCCGACTGCCGGCCGGCAATCCGATTCTGATCATCCATAACCCGGCCGGCAAGCTGGCTCATGAGAAATACACCCTTGAGGTTGACTTCCAGGCAACGCATCCACTCCCATTCGTCCATCTTCAAAATCGAGACGTTCGGTTCGATGGATGTGGCGTTTACCAGGATGTCGATCCGGCCCCACTCCGCCCGCGTCGTCTCGATGATATTGACGCACTGGAATTTGTTGGATACATCGGCGGTGATATCGATGACCTGGCCGCCGCCGGCACGAATCTCGGCCGCCAGCCGGGCAAGGCGATCGGGGTTGAGGTCGTTGAGAGCCACCCGCGCCCCGGCGGCGGCCAGCACGCGGGCTATCGCCGCACCGGTCGGCTGGCCCGCGCCGGTGACGATGGCGACTTGGCCGGATAATTTATCGATCATGCGGCGATCATAGCAGATTTGCGTGTTCGTGTTAATCCTGGCTTAAACACCTACCGAGGTGCGATCGGGTTCCGATCTTAAGGTAACAGGCTGAGAATAGCGCTCTCAAAGGTTTCGTAGGATTGAGAACCAAGAATGCGCTGCTCGCCCGCGGCCGAAACGAGGTCGAAGGTCGGCCGTTGGCTGACCGTATTCGCACGACGGGTTTCGTCCAGCTGCTGCAACTCGGCCCGCACACCGTCGCTGTCGTAACAGGCCTCGAAGGCCGGGCCGTCCAGTCCAAGCGTAGCGGCCGCTTCGAGGAAGTATGGCCGGTTAGCCAGATAAACGCCGCGCTGATTCTCGAACAGGTAATGGTGCATGCGCCAGAAATCGGCTGGGTCTTGCTCTCCGGCGCAAAAAGCGGCCGCGGCGGCGTTGGTGCTATTCGGCCCCAGGTCGAGCATCGGCCAGTAGACCATCTTGACCTGACCGGTCAGGACGTGATTGGCGACGATGTCTTGCTCAGCGCCCAGCACGTGGGCGCGACAGGTCGGTCAGAGAAAGTCGGAGTAATCGATGAGCGTGACTGGCGCGTCGAGTGCGCCATGAAAGTAGGGGCCGTCGTCGAGGCGGCCGAAAACAACGCCCTCATCGACGGCCGCCAGCGCGCTCTCCGTCGCGGGTTGTGGATCGGTGTCGGCCGGCAGCGTTCCGCTGGTAGTTTCAGCCGGCGAACCGGTGTCAAGCCGCGACGGATCGTCGCCGGGTCCAGCACAAGCGGCCAATGTGGTTGCTAGAAAAATGAACAAACCAAGCATAAAACGCATGCGTGTCAGTTACTCCCGTTCTGCAGAGCAGCATCGAACGCCGCCTGGAAGACGCTATAGGCCGGCAGCCCGGCGATCACCTCCCCGTTAATATCGAAAGTCGGCTGGCCGAAGATGCCCCGTTCGCGACGCAGGGCATCCAGTTCCATCACGCGGGCCAGACCGCTGCCATCGTCGTAGCACGACTCGAACGCAACTTGATCGGTTCCAAAGCCGGTAGCCATGTTCACAAAATAGTCGCGATCGGCCGACCACAAATCCCGTTGATTTTGAAACAACGCCTCATGCATGGCCCAAAAGAGGGCCGGTTCCTGTTGTCCGGCACAATCGGCCGCCAGAGTAGCATAAACACTGGGATTGCCATGGTTGAGGACCGGCCAGAAGACGGCCTTCACCTGGCCCGTTTCGATGTAGTCGGCAGTCAGCTGCGGCGCAGTGCCTAACACGTAGGCACGGCAGGTGCCTCAGAGAAAATCGGAGTAGTCAATGAGCGTCAGCGGGGCGTCGACCGCGCCGTGGAAATACGCCCCTTCGTCCGTGCGGCCATAGACGACTAGGCTCTCTCCACCCGGCGAATCGACCGATGTGGCGGTGGGAAGCACATCCAGTGCGGCGGCTAGTTCAGCGAGAGTCGCGGTCGCCTCTACCGAGACTTCCATCGAGGGCAGATCCGTTGGTTCTGTGGCTACCTCCGGTGGCGGGAGGGCGGTAGGAGCAATCGCGACTTCGGCGGTCATGACCGGAACAGCCACACCAGCTTCCCATTCGGCCGTTTGTGGCGTGCAAGCTGCTGGCAAAAGCGCGAGCAACAGAATGATTGCGCTGAGTAAGCGTTTCATATCTAACATAATAACTCCACCGGTGAAAAACCCTTCCGCGCAGACTACCGGTCGTCAGGCTTGGTGGCGACGTGAATGGCAATAGTGCCAAACATGAACAACTGATAATACACGTCGATGAGGCCCGAGGCACGCATCGTCGCCGCCAGTTCGTCCGGCCCCTGGAAACCCTGCGTGCTGTCGGGCAGGTAACGGTAGGCGTCGGCTTCTCCAGTGACGATCCGGCCAAGCGTAGGGATGACAGTGTTCAGGTGAACTTTGATAAACGGCTTGAGGAGATTGTCCTTCGGCGGACTGGATTCAAGGACAACAATCCGGCCGCCGGGCCGCGTCACCCGCGCCTGTTCTCGGAACGCGCCGGCCACGTCGATAACGTTACGCATGAGGAAGCCCGACGCGACGGCGTCGAAGGTACTGTCAGGGAAAGGCAAGGCCAACGTGTCGGCGCCCACCCATTGAATCGTCTCCCGTTCGGGCAACCGCTTGCCGGCCTGCATCATCTCGATGGTGAAATCACCGCCGACGGCCTGGAGGCCCGGCACCTGTTCCAGCCCCTCATCGGCGATGTCGCCCGTGCCGGTGGCGATATCGAGCAGGCGGCCGCCGACCGGTAGGTTGGCCTGTCGAATGACGTATTCGCGCCAGCGCACATCCTGGCCGAAGGTCATCAGCCGATTCATCCGGTCATAACGCCCGGCGATGCGGGCGAACATGTCTTGGACATAGTCGGCGCGGTCTTGTCCTTCCAGGTAAGCCATAACGTTTAGTTTCCTTGAGGAGATTGTAAGTAGAAAGCAAGGAAAAATCTACGAACACACGTTTAACGCATGAGGATTTAACACTTCGTAACAGAAATAACTTTAACTTGTTCGTAGTGAGCGCTTCAGCGCCACCTCTGAAGAACGCGACTAAAGTCGCTACTACGAACCGAAAAATCTATTCTTTTAAAGTATTTAATTATTCGTTAGTCGGATACAGATGGTGGAAAGTTTGAGGTGCTATTCTTCCTCAGGCAACCCATCAGATGAGTCATTCTGGCCCGATTTCGTTGTGGCGCCATCGGCCGGCTCATCCTGATACACCTCGCGTGCCTTGCTCGTGCCCGTTGGCGGACCAATGATGCCCTGTTCCTCGAGCGCATCCATCATCCGGGCGGCCCGGGTGTAGCCGATGCGAAAACGCCGCTGCAGCAACGAGGTCGATGCTTTGTTGAGCGAGCGCACCAGGGCGATAGCCTCCGGCATCAAATCATCTGCCGGTTCGGACGCAGCATCACCATTGCCGTTCTCCATTTCCTGCAGCGCCTCCCAAAGCGGTTGCTGGAGAGCGTCATCGGAGGCCGGCGGTGTCTCGTCCAAAACTTGGGAGTTACCGGGCGGCGGCGCTACAAAAGTTGGTTCCCAAGCCGGCTCATCCGGTGGCGTGGTTGGAATGCGCGGGGCGCGGCGTTGCGGCGCAGGCTTGTCAGCGAGTGGCTCCGGCTGGTTAAGATGCGAAACCGGTGGCGGTACGGCGGCTGGTGGCGACGTCGGGCTCTCGTCTACCGGCGAACCATCCGTCCGGGCCACGGGCGAGGTGATGACCGGGTGAGCCGGCGATTCGGGGGAAGCCGCGCCGGGGGCGGCGATGAACTGGCTCCGGCGAGCCGTCTGCCAGTAGGCAATGAGCCGGTGTAATTCGCCGTCACTGACAAAACAGCCCTGCAAGCGGACCGGCGCGGCGGCATCGGGGCTCTGGAAAAGCATATCGCCCTGGCCCAGCAGACGCTCTGCGCCGGTGGTGTCCAGGATGACGCGGCTGTCAGTGCTGCTGGCCACGGCAAAGGCGATGCGGGCCGGGAAATTGGCCTTGATCAGGCCGGTAACGACATCGACCGATGGCCGCTGGGTGGCGATGACCATGTGGATGCCGGTGGCCCGAGCCATTTGTGCCAGCCGGGTAATGCTGCGCTCGGTGTCTTCGGGCGCCAGCATCATTAAATCGGCCAATTCGTCCACAACGATGACAATGTAGGGCAGTTTCACCTGCGTGCTGCGGTTGATCTTCTTGTTGTACTCGGCGATATTGCGCGCGCTGACTCCGGCGAACAATTTGTAGCGGTTGTCCATTTCGCGTAAAGCCCATTGTAGGGTGCCGATAACCCGATCCATATCGACAACGACCGGCGCAGCCAGGTGAGGCACGCCGTTGTAGCCGGTCAACTCGACCCGTTTGGGGTCAATCATCACCAGCCGCAAATCTTCGGGCGTGTTTTGTAACAACAGGCAGGCGATGAGGCCGTTGACGCAAACCGACTTGCCGGAGCCGGTTGTTCCGGCGATGAGCAGGTGGGGCATGGCCGCCAGATCGGCGGCGATGGGTTGACCGGCGACATTCTGCCCCAAGCCAATGCGCAAAGGCGACTTCATCTGGCCGTACTCATTCGATTCCATGACATCGCGCAACGAGACCAGCGCTTTGGCGCTGTTGGGCACTTCGATGCCGACATAACCCTTGCCAGGGACGGGGGCCTGAATCCGAATGGAGCGCGCCGCCAGCGCCAGCGCCAGATCATCGGCCAGCCCGGCGATCTTGCCGACCTTGACCTTGGTCCGCTTGCCGCCGCGCATGATGAGGTAATTAGGTTCAACGCCGAACTGAGTGATGGTCGGCCCCTGGTTGATCTCAACCACGGTGGCCGGCGCACCGAAGCTCTCCAGCGTGTGCTCGATGATTTCCACTCGCTCGCGAATGGTGGCGCTGTTGACATCGATATCGGTACCTGCCTCCAGGATTTCCGTGATTGCCGGCAGAGTCCAGGCAGGGCCACCAGGCGCGTTTTCGGCCTGAGCGGCACCGCCGGCACCCAGGTAGATAGGCACCTGAGACTCAGTCGCCGCGGACTTGCGCTTGCTTCGCCCGCTTTCCCGGGCCGGTTTGGACGTAGATTCGACAGTAGCGGCCGATGTCTGTCCTTTGCCGGCTGGTGTTGGTGACACGGGCAGGGGAAGTTGGGCCGAGCCGGCGGGCTCGGCGACAGGTCGTCGATCGGGATTTACGCGAATGGCCCGCCCGGTGGCCGGCTCGGCGCCTGTCGACGGCCGCGGTTCACGCTTCAGCCATTCGGTCACATCCTCACGACGAATACCGGAGATCAGTACCGTCCCCGCCAGGCCAATAACAATCAGGGTGATGAGCATGCCCAAATTCCCCAACAGCAAGGCCAACATCGAGGCGATCAATGAACCGATATAGCCGCCACCCTGCCCGGCGGCCGCCACGGCATATAGATCGATATAAGTTTCTTCGCGCCGGAAGGCCACAAGAGAGGCCAGCGCCAGAAAGACGAGGTAGATGATTCCGAAACCCAGCAGGCGATAATAAGGTAACTCCGGCTCTTGCTCCATGCCTCTCAGCACCAGATAGCCACCCACGCACCCGGTAATGACCGGGATGATAAAGCGACCGATGCCGAAGGCCAGTGCTGCCAAATCAGACAGCCAGCGGGTAAACTGTCCCTGGTTAGGCGCGATAAGGCTGAGGGTAAGAATAGCGGTGAGAAAGAGGATGATAATGCCCAGGAGCAGATCTTTCTGCGCCGGGTTCATCCGTGGCGCTTGTTTTTTAGTCGTCCTTCTGGGCTTTGACGCCGGTTTCCGAGTGGTCGATTTGCTGCGCGAAGCAGTTTTGCTTTTGCTCGAAGCGCTGACCTTGCGCGTCCCGCCAGATTTATTGCTCTTGCTGGTTGCCATAGCTCAAATGTTCCCGCAGGACATTATAGCATAGACATAAAGAAGGTGCAGCCGGCGAAGGGGGCATTTTGCCACTCAGCCGGGTTTGAAGGTGGCCGGTGAAATATCCAGTTGTTTCATCTTGCGCCACAAGGTCGAACGGCCGATCCCCAACAAGCGGGCCATCTCGGTGACACGCCCGCGACAAGCCCAGCCGGCCCGCAGAATAGCCTCGCGTTCAGCCTCGTTGACAGATAGGACTGGTTGGGCCAGGGGTGAGCGAGCGTTGAGCACGCGCCCAATGCGAACCGCTTCCGGCAAATCGGTCGGATGAATGATACCGTCGCGGCTCTGGTTCATGGCTCGTTCCAGCACGCTCTCAAGCTCGCGCACATTCCCGGGCCACGGATAGCGACACAGAATGCGCACCGCTTCATCGTCGATCCAGACGGCGCGACTTTCACGGGCTGTTTGCCGGGCCAGAAAGCGCTCGGCCAACAAGGGGATATCCTCGACCCGATCGCGCAACGGCGGCACGTCGATTTTGAACACGCCGAAACGATAATACAGATGGGAAAGGAAGCTGCCTTGGGCCACCAGTTCGGCCAGATCAGCGGTCGTGGCGGCGATGATACGCACATCCACGGGAATTGGCTGGGAACTGCCCAGGCGCATGACGTGTCGGGTTTCGATAACGTGAAGCAAGGCGGCTTGCAATTCCAGGGACAGATTTTCGATCTGATCCAACAAGAGCGTGCCACCTTCGGCCAATTCAAACTTGCTGGGTTGGCCGCGCGTATTCGTATCCTGTTCCTGGCCTAAAATCTCGCGAACCATGAGTTCGTGGGGGATAGCCCGACAGTTGATGTCTACAAAAGGTTTGGCCGCCCGCGGTCCTTCGTTGTGGATGGCCCGCGCCAAAAGGTTTTTGCCTACCCCACCTTCGCCGGAGACCAGAACCGGTGCCGTGCCGCGAGCCGCCGTGCGCGCCTGCTGAACCACCCGTCGCATAAGGCTGGAGTCCGCCTGAACATCCTCGATGTTCAGGCCGGTTTGGGATCCGTATTGTTGCTGGGCGATCTGGCGGACGTGCTCGATAGGGTTTAAAAGGGCCACAAAGCTGACCGGCTGATTGCTCGCCTCGCGGATGGGACGCAGCGTGACGATGCTGCGCACATCCCGATCCAGCACCTGCAAATTCAACTCTACATCGTTTAATTCCTGCCCGGCCGTCAGGGCGGCAATCACTTCCCCAGGAAAACAGAGGACGTCGTCCAGTGGCCGGCCGACAACGGTGCGCGGGTTGAGCTGCAACATCCGGGCGGCCTGTTCGTTGACGTGACGAATTTCGCCCTCCTGCGTCCAGACGATAACACCTTCGATGATCGTTCCCAAGATGGTGTTGACCTCGCTGAGACGCTGGTTGGCTTCGTAGAGATACCAGTTGGCCTGGAGCTGGTTGCTGATGGCCCGGGAGGCCGACATTACTAGCGCCAAGGTGTGGGAAGAGGCCGTCTCGACCGATCCGATCATGCCTAACAGGCCGATAATCCGGCCGCGCACGTCATGGATCGGCGCGGCTGCCGTCACAATGCCGTGGAGGAAGGCAAAATAATGCTCCGCCCCCATAATCTGGATGGCCGTGGCATCCAACAGCGCCAGACCCACCGCCGTTGTGCCGAGATTATTCTCTGACCAGTAAGTGCCTTGCAAAAATCCCAACTCACCAGCCTTATCCCGGGCATGGGTATCGCCGCCGATGATCAGCAAACAACCCGCTCCGTCGGCCAAAAAGATGGCGTAATCTGACCCTTCGGTGAACTGGTGGATATCTTCGATAAAGGGGGTGGAGATGGTGATCAGCTCTAGCTGCGACCGGATAATGGATGCCAGGGCGGTGGCGCTGATGGGACCGATGCGCGGCCGGGTGTGAGGATTAAAACGGCCCACGCACCGCTGCCAGGAACGCAGGACAGCCGGATCGACTTGGAGATTTTCATCATCCTCTAGAGTCCCGTATTGTATAAAGGTCTGCCAATTCTGGGTGATCAACTCTCCATTCAGGTAGAAGTCTGCCGGTTGCATGTCTACATAGTACGCTAGATGCCGATCAATCTCAAGTTATTGCGAACCCCTGGCTTCGGCCAGCGTGTCCAGCATTGGCTGGTGAAGCCGGTTGTTACTCACCAGGATGTCGAAGCGATAGTCCAACCGGATCGGCTCGTTGTTCAGAAACGTCACGTGGCCGCCGGCTTCCTGCACGATCAGGATGGCAGCGGCCATATCCCAGCAATACACTTTGAGCTCCCAATAGCCATCCAGACGTCCGGCGGCGACATAAGCCACATCCAGCGCGGCCGATCCGGCCCGGCGGATTCCTTGCGCCCGCCGGACGAACAAATTTACATAATTGAGATTGTTGTCCGGGCTGGTATGAACATCATACGGGAAGCCGGTTGCCAGCAGCCCAGCGGCCAGCTCCGTCTCCGCGCTGACTTGAAGCCGCTTTTGACCCCTAGGACCGGCCAGGTAAGCGCCTTCTCCGGCTATGGCGGTGAAGCATTCCTCACGAACCGGATCATAGATGACGCCCAGCACCGGATCATCCCCGTGGTAAAGCCCCATGGAAACACAGAAAACAGGGTACCCGTGAGCATAATTTGTGGTTCCATCTAAGGGATCGATAATCCATCGGTAGCCACCCTCATCTCCGATGTTGGTCCCTTCTTCACCAACCAAGGCGTGTTCGGGAAAGGCGGCACGCAGCCTTTCGACAATCAACGTTTCCGAGGCTTTGTCATACTGGGTGACCCAGTCGACGGTCGAACTCTTATATTCGATTCGTATCTCTTGACCAAAGCCTTCCATCAACAATGTTCCGGCTTCGCGAGCAATAGCGACGGCAACTTCTAGTGTATTCCGGCGATCTATCATAGTTTTATTCCAGTCACAACAACATAAGTTCAGGCGCCTGCGCAACCTCGCGCAGATCAGACATAAACCGGGCCGCCTCCGCGCCGTCAATAACCCGGTGATCGACCGACAGGGTCATGGTGCACAATGGCCGCACGACCGGCCGGTCGTGTGCGTCGGGCACGAAAACCCGGTTGGTGCGGCCGACAGCCAGGATGGCGACTTGCGGCGAATGAATGATAGCCGTAAATCGGTCAACGCCGAACATTCCCAGATTGGAGATGGTAAAGGTACCGTCGGCCAATTCTTCAGGCCGCAGCTGGCCCTGCCGCGAGCGCCGGACCAGTTCCCGGATATCGTTCGATAGCCGGGCGATGCCCTTCCTTCCGGCATCCTTGACCACCGGCACGATCAGGCCATCATCCAAGGCCACGGCAATGCCGATATTGGCTACCGGCCAGAGGATGAGCTCTTCTTGGCCCAGATGGCTGTTGAGGCGCGGATGGCGGGCCAATGTCCAGGCGACGGCCCGCGTCAGCACGGCCGTCAGGCTTATCTTTTCCGTGCCGGCCGGGTGCCGATCATTGGCATTGGCCATCAGACTCTGGATAGCCGCCATGTCGATATTGACCTGAAAGGTAACATGCGGCGCTTCCTGCACGGTGTGTTGTAATTTGCGGGCAATGGTGCGACGCATGGTGGAGAAGGGCACGCGCACCAGCTCGCCGGCCGCGACAGGAGGTATAGTCGGGGTTGCAGACGACGGCGCAGCAGCGGCGGAAGCTACGTCCTGAACCTGTAATCGTCCGCGCGGGCCGCTGCCGGAGACAGTGGCCAGATCAACATCATCTTCGCGGGCTACCCGCCTCGCGGCCGGTGTCGCCCGCACTTTGCCGCGGCGATCCGGTCCTTCCCCCAGGTATCGTTCGACATCTTTGCGCGTGACCCGGCCCCTGGCACCGGTGCCAGAGATACTTTCGGGGTCAACGCTAGAAGCGGCGGCCATTCGGGCCGCAACCGGAGTCGCGCCGGCGGCGGCCGGTAAGGCTTCAACGATCGGCGGAGCCTTTTCGCCGGGTTCCAAAATATAGGCGATAACCTGGGTTACCGGCACGGTCTCACCGGTGCCCGCACGGATGCCACCCACGATACCACTGGCCGGCGCTTCAATCTCCATATTGACCTTGTCCGTCGTCACTTCGAGCAAGGGTTCACCGGCTTCAACTTCATCCCCCTCTTTTACAAACCATTCGACAATTTGTGAATCTTCCTGGGTAAACCCGAATTTGGGCAGGATGACTTCTTTGGCCATGCGTTCGCTCCGGCAAACCAATAACGGTTCAGATTAGTAGAAGCCGCGAACCAGATGACGCGCCTCGGTGACAATACTCTCAACTTGCGGCACTGTATGATATTCCAGGCTGCGATTATAGGGGATAGGGATGTCTAAACCGGCCAGGCGGCGCACCGGTGCGTCGAGGTAGTCAAAAGCCTCGCTCTCGACGATGCGTGACACCAACTCGCCGCCAAAGCCGCCGGTTTTGACCGCTTCGTGAACGATCAGCGCCTTGCCGGTCTTGATGACCGATTCAATGATGGGGACCTCATCCAGCGGGCTCAACGTACGCGGGTCGATGACCTCCAGTTCGATGCCTTCCTCCGCCAGTTGTGTGGCGGCCTCCAGCGCGCGCGACACCATGATCGACGTAGCGACCACCGTCAGATCGCGCCCTTCACGTGGGATGTTGGTTTGGGACAACGGCACATGATACATCTCCTCCGGCACGTGGCCTTTGGTCCGATAGAGCAGCTTGTGTTCGATGAAGATGACCGGATTGTCGTCATCAATGGCCGCGATCAGCAGGCCTTTGGCATCATAGGGCGTGCTGGGCATGACGACCTTGAGGCCGGGTACGTGGACAAACCAGTTCTCCAGGCTTTCGGAATGCTGGGCGGCTGCGCCTGTGCCGGAGCCGCCGGGCATGCGCAGCACCATCGGCACAGTCGCCTTGCCGCCGAACATGAAGCGAATCTTGGCAGCTTGCAAAACCAGTTGCTCCATGCTCAGCGTGACGAAATCCATGAACTGGATTTCGCCGACTGGCAACAAGCCGGTCAGCGCTGCGCCGATGCACGCCCCGGTAATGCCCGCCTCGGAGATAGGCGTATCAACCACCCGGGTTTCGCCGAACTCATTGAACAGCCCGGCGGTGACGGCAAACGCGCCGCCATAGACGCCGATGTCCTCGCCAATCAGAAAGACTCGCTCGTCGGCGGTCATCTTTTGATGCAGGGCCTCGCGCAGCGCCTCGGCATAGGTTAATTCACGCATACACCCCCTCCAGGATGCTGCTCAGCTCCGGCTCAGGGCTGTTTTCGGCGAATTCGACGGCCGCGTCGATTCGAACCTGAATTTTAGCCTGAGTAGCACTTACCTCATCCTCGCTGAGTCCCAATTGGGCGACAAGGCGCGAAATCGGATCGCGCTGCTGCCACTCGCGCACCTCATCGCGCGTGCGATAGGCTTCACGGTCGCTCTTAGAGTGGCCTTTCCAGCGATAGGTGAGCGCTTCGATGAGTGTCGGGCCTTCCCCCGCCTCAGCGCGGGCTTTGGCCTCTCTGACCGCCTGGTAGACGGCGGCCACATCGTTGCCGTCGACGGTCACGCCGGCGATGCCATAGGCACAGGCCCGCTGGCTGATACGCTCGATATTAAACGCCCGTTTTACCGGCATTGACATCGCATACTGGTTGTTTTCGCACAGGTAAATGACCGGCAGATCCCAGATGCTGGCCATGTTCAGCGTCTCGTGGAACGCTCCTTCATTGGCCGCGCCGTCGCCAAAGACGACCAGGCACACCTGGTCGGTCCGGCGAAACTTGATGCTGAGCCCGACGCCGATGGAGATGGGCAGACCGCCACCGACAATGCCGTTGGCCCCCAGGTTATTAGCTTCGACATCGGCGATGTGCATCGACCCTCCCCGGCCGCGACAATAACCTGTTTCCCGACCCAGAAACTCGGCCATCATGCGATTGACATCGCTGCCCCAAGCCAGCACGTGGCCGTGGCCGCGATGGGTGTTCAACAGATAATCGTTGTTGGTCAGGGCGAAGTTCGCGCCGACGGCTGTCGCCTCTTGCCCGATGGACAGATGCATGGTCCCATGAACGCGGCCCAGCGAATAGAGTTCCAGCGCCTTCTCCTCGAAGGCGCGAATCAGCATCATTGTTTGCAACATTTCGTGGACGCGCTCCAGGCTAATCCCGGACAGGCTGCCGAGGCGATCTTTAGTGACGGTCTTCAGATCTGAGGTTGTGTCGTTTATGGGCATCTATTACCTCAAGTGTGGTTCCGTGATCCCCGCCCTGTAGCAATACCCAGAGCATCTCGCTGCCAATTAGCAATCAAAATAGCGGTAGGCATGGCGACTTACACTTTGTTATGGGCTCGGCCGGACATGGCTAAAACTTCCTCGGCGGCATTGCTGTCGGTGATCAGGACATCGATGAGATTGCCCTGTAACGCCCCGGCGATGGCTGGTCCTTTTACCCGGCCACCACTGACGGCCACAACCCGGCAGGGTTTTGATCGCAACGCCTTCAAGTCGATGCCGACCACGCGATGATTGATATCGATGTCGAGTACGTTGCCTTTCGCGTCGAAGTGGGTGCCGCATATATCACCCACTGCTCCACTTGCCTTAATAGCGTTCAATTCCCTTCGTGTTAGGTAACCGGTGCGCAGCAGGCTGGAACGGTTCGCATCGACACTGCCGATACCGACAATGGCGTATTGAGCCTTTAAAGCTAGCTGCAGCGACTCCCGGATGGCGCGCAAAGACAAAAGGGAATCGCGTGTTTGTTCGTCGGCAGCGATGTGCGGCGCGTTCAGGGTGAAATAACGCCCGCCCAGACGTTCAGCCAGTTGCATGGCCACCCCCGGCCCGTCGATTTGCTGGTCGCCCAGGCCCAAGCCGCCGATCATCTGGACGACCTGCGTGCCGCGCAAACGGCGGGCACGCATGGCGGTAACGACCTCGTATACGGCAGTCCCCCAGGAAATGCCAATAAGGCAAGGATCGTCCAGCACCTCATCTAAGTAGCCGGCCGCCATACGCCCCAATTGCATTAACATGCGTTCGTATTCGAGGCTACCACGCCGGGACACCAGGACGGTGTCCAGATCGAACCTGTCGCGCAGAGCATATTCCAGATCTGTGTCGCGTTGCAGGGGATGGTTGATGCGAATTTCGACCAATTGCCGTTGGTGAGCTTCGGTTAGCAAGCGGGAAATAGTCGACCGCGAATAACCGAATCGTTGGGCGATTTCCGCTTGGCTGCGCCGTTCGATGTAGTAAAGATCGGCAACGGATGCCAATAGTTCGAGCCGCTCAAAGGATGTCATTTCCTCGTTCCAAATTTGACCATACCAATAAGCCGCTGGTGTTGTTACACAAGTAACTATGCCAGTGGTTACACCACTGTTTTGAGTATAGCATAGCGTATTGATATTGGTTCACATTGGTGAATCAATTTCACAAATGTGAATTTGAGACGAAGACAGCCAGCATGCCCTCATTAAGGCAATCATGAATGGATCGAACCGACTTTAGGCGTCAAAGGTAATATTTGGTAAGCTATAGAATAATGATATTGGTGACAATAGAAACAGTGGGAAGCGGGAATCTACGGTGGTTTTTCTTACCCGGTTCCGAAAAAATGTCTTTTGCAGCCGGTGACCTGACGGGGGTCGAAATTTGCGTGAAGTCCGCGGCCATCGTGCCTTCGGGAGATAAGGTTTAATGGACGATCAACAGAACGAAAAACGTCCCGGTATTCCAACCTGGGTCTGGATATTAACGATTTTTGCCGTCATTCTGGGTCTGCAGCTGTGGCTCAGCGGCCGGTTCAGCGGGCCGGATCCGATCTCCCTGCAGGAGGTCGCCGAATACATTAAGTCGGGCCAGGTCGAGGAAATTCAGGTCAACGGTGACCGTCTCCAGGTGACGCTCGATGACGGCCGCACGTTGGGGGCCACCAAATCCTCATCCGATAGTCTGGCTGAAACATTTGCCTTCTACGGCGTTGATGCGGACGACCTGGGCGACAAATTGATCATTCGCGACAATTCGACTTTCAATACCCTCTTTACCATCGTCCTGACCCTAGGCCCGATTTTGCTGCTGATATGGTTGTTTACCCGTGGCTTCCGGCAGATGCAGGGCGGCGGCGGCGGCAACAATATCTTCGGATTCGGCCGCAGCCGGGCGCGCAATCTAAACGACACCAACCGGCCAACCGTAACCTTTGAAGATGTAGCCGGAGTCGAAGAGGCCAAACTCGAACTGGCCGAAGTCGTCCAGTTCTTGCGCGAGCCGGAGAAGTTCGTCCAGGTGGGCGCGCGCATCCCCAAGGGCGTGTTGATGGTCGGCCCGCCGGGAACGGGTAAGACGCTCCTGGCCCGCGCTGTAGCCGGTGAGGCCGGCGTGCCGTTCTTCCATATCTCCGGATCGGAATTCGTGGAGATGTTCGTCGGCGTCGGCGCCAGCCGGGTTCGCGATCTGTTCGAAAAGGCCAAACAGTCAGCGCCGTCCATCGTCTTTGTGGACGAGATCGATGCCGTCGGGCGGCAACGTGGTGCTGGGCTTGGCGGGGGTCATGACGAACGCGAGCAGACGTTGAATCAGATTCTGGTCGAGATGGACGGCTTTGACAACGAGACGAACGTCATCGTCATAGCCGCTACCAACCGGGCCGATATTCTCGACCCGGCCCTCCTGCGACCAGGCCGGTTCGACCGCAAGGTGTTCGTCGATCTACCGGATGTAGCCGGGCGGGAGAAAATTTTACAAGTCCACTCGCGCGGCAAACCTATCGCCAGCGAGGTCAGCTTCCAGGACATGGCTCGGCTGACGGCTGGCTTTTCCGGGGCCGACCTGGAGAACTTGATCAATGAGGCGGCCATCTTTGCCGCGCGTCACAACAAGCGCACGATCGGTCTGATGGAATTTCAGGACGCTTTTGACCGCGTTGTCATGGGACCGGAACGCCAGAGCCGGGTAATGAGCGAAGATGAGAAGCTGACAGTGGCCTACCACGAAGCGGGGCATGCTGTCGTGAGCTTCTTCCTGACCAATACGGACCCGATTCAGAAGATCACCATCGTTCCCCGCGGCCGCGCCGGCGGGTTTGTCATGCCCTTGCCGGAAGATCGCGCAATCTATAGCCGGGAATTTTTTGATGACAAGATCGCCATGGCGTTGGGCGGGCGCGCTGCCGAGGAACATTTCTTCTCCCGTATTACCAGCGGCGCATCGAGTGATTTACAGACGGCTACCCGCTTGGCCCGGATGATGGTTATGGAACTGGGCATGTCTGACTTGCTTGGACTGCCGACTTACGGCAGCGGTTCCGGCAATCCCTTCGTGGGTCGCGAGATGGGCTGGTTCTCCAGTGGTCGTGATTACAGCGAAGAAGCAGCTCGCGAGATCGACGCCGAAGTCAAGCGTATCCTCGAAGAGAATTACAACCGGGCACGCACCATTATCAAGGAAAACCATGACCGGATGGTGAACCTGGCAACCAAGCTCATGGAAGTCGAGACGCTGGATCGCACTGCGTTCGAACGGTTAATGAACGAACAAATGCCCGATTCGGAGAACGGCTTGATGAAAGAACAGCCTTTGCCCAACCCGCAGCCGGTTGAAGCCGTGTGAATCTCTTCAAGCCGCTGACGTTCGTCTACATCGTCACGGCCCGGTGTAACCCTTTTATTAGCTCCCAGGGGCGGCGTCACACCCGCCCCTGATTCATGACAGGACAACCCATGAACGAGACAACCGCCACGATCAGCCTGAGCCAAACAGGCGGCCTAATGATCGTAGCCCTCAACCGCCCTGACCAACACAACGCTATGACCCCGGCGCTGATCGCCGAATTGACCGACCTTTTCGATGCCATGCCGCAACGCGACGATGTACGCGTGGTCGTGCTGACCGGCAACGGCCGTTCGTTTTGTGCCGGTGCCGATGTGGCCGCGATGCGGGCGGCGTCCGATTATACCTATGCCCAAAATCTGGCCGACGCCCAGGCCATCTTTGATCTCATGCTGGCGAACGATCGTTG
>JAWOHK010000306.1:0-9347 GCA_046485205.1 Chloroflexota bacterium
CATAAATCAACCTGTCATCAAACCGACCCCCACTCCAAAATTACTATGTATATATAGATCATATTGATTTATATATATAAGAAGCCAACCGGACGGTCGTAATCGCAATATAACCAATTTAACCACCAGGATTCCGGTGAGGGGGTCTGGTGGGGAGAGGTTGATCAACTAAGAATTACGAATCAGGGATGGTAAGTCCCGCATTGCAACGCGCGTCTCCCCACTCGTTCCTCCCCATTCGTATCTCGTATTTCGTCTCTCGTATCTCCCCATGACGCATTGTGTTATCATGACGCAATGTGTTATAATGCTGTTCGTAGCGGGCGATTTATCACCCGAGGAGACCGTGAAGTGCCCCCTACGAACTTCACCGGAACAGTCTGCCTAATCTGCGGATGATCGCTTAAGGAACCGGCACATGGACATCGCCACCAACAGGCCCAACGGTAACGGCCACCCCGCGGCCGAACGCGTTTACGATTACGTCATCATCGGCTCCGGGTTCGGCGGCAGCGTGTCCGCCTGGCGTCTGACCGAAAAGGGCTACTCCGTCCTCGTCATCGAGCGCGGCAAGCGCTGGACGGCCGATTCCTTTCCCAAGACCAACTGGAAACTGACCGACTACCTGTGGATGCCCGCCCTGCGCTGTTTCGGGCCGCAGGGGCTGACCTTCTTCAAGGACATCTGGCTGCTCAACGGCGCGGGCGTCGGCGGCGGCAGCCTTATTTACGCCAGCACCCACCGCATCCCCACCAAGAATTTTTTCCGGGCCAGGGAATGGGCCCACTTGGCTGATTGGGAAGCCGAACTCATGCCCCACTACCACACGGCCAACCGCATGCTGGGCACGGCCGAAAACCCCTGCCTGTGGCCGGCCGACCACGCCCTGCGCGAGATCGCCGAGGACCTGGGCCAGGGCGACACCTTCGAGCCGACGCCGGTCGGCATCTACTTCGGCCAGCCCGGCGTCACCGTCCCCGACCCCTACTTCGGCGGCGACGGGCCGACGCGCACCGGCTGCAACCACTGCGGCGGCTGCATGGTCGGCTGCCGCCACAACGCCAAGAACAGCCTCGACAAGAACTACCTGTGGCTGGCCGAGAAATATGGCGCGGTCGTGTTGCCGGAGATGAACGTGAATCTTATCCGGCCGCTGTATGGCGTGCAGGCCGACGAGGCCCGCTACGAAGTCGGCTACGAGAAAGTGACCGACTGGGTTAACAAGCACCGCGGCCGCGTCCGGGCCCGCAACGTCATCGTCTCGGCCGGCGTGCTGGGCACGGTCGATTTGCTTTTCAAGTGCCGTGACGAGGACAAAACGCTGCCGCTCCTCTCGCCCATGCTCGGCGAGCTGGTGCGCAGCAATAGCGAAGCGCTGATGGGCGTCACCGCCCGCACGCGCGATCAGGACTTTTCGCAGGGCGTCGCCATTTCCAGCCACTTCTGGGCGGACGATGTCACAAGTGTGGAGCCATGCCGTTACCCGCCCGGATCGTCGTTCATGCGCTCGCTGATCTGGCCCCTGGCGGGTTACGGCGACGGCGCGTCGGGGTTTGCCCGGCGGCTGTGGGCCTCGCTGAAGCATCTGGTCAAATCTCCCGGCGACTTCCTGCACACCCGTTTCTATCGCGGCTGGGCCGAGCGCGACACCGTTTTGCTGGTCATGCAGACAGTCGAGAACAAGATGGCCTGCCGGCGCGGCCGCGGGCCGATGACCCTCTTCCGCAAAGGCCTGTCCACCCTGCGCGACCCGGATGAGCCGATTCCGGCCTGTGTCGACGCGGGCAGCGATGTCGTCAAACGCTTCGCCGAGAAGGTCGACGGCGTGGCCTGGGTGGGCCTCAATGATTTGCTCGATATCCCCAACACGGCCCACATCATGGGCGGCTGCCCCATCGGCGGCGACGAGACGGCGGGCGTGGTCGACATCAACCACCAGGTGTTCAACTATCCCGGCCTGTACGTGGCCGACGGATCGGTCGTGCCGGCCAACCTGGGCGTTAACCCCAGCCTGACCATCGCCGCCATGGCCGAGCGGGCCATGAGCCGCATCCCGGCCAAAGCCGAGTTCCCGGGCTGGGAGCCGCTGGCCTACCCCCACGCGCTCAAGGTCCACGACGGCCGCGTGGTGCTGGATGCCGGGCCGGCCAACGGCCACCCG
This sequence comes from Chloroflexota bacterium, assembly GCA_046485205.1. Lineage (GTDB taxonomy): Bacteria > Chloroflexota > Anaerolineae > Promineifilales > Promineifilaceae > Promineifilum. Next base: position 2,162 of record JAWOHK010000306.1, read on the forward strand.
ACCCCGGCCAACGGCCACCCGACCCCGGCCAACGGCCAGACCAACGACGCGGCCGCCGGCGTCAAACGGGCCGCGCCGCTGGTCTTGCTGCTGGTGCTGCTTAGCCTGCTGCCGCTGTTATGGGCGGCGCTGAAGAAGAAGGAATGATCCGGCGATTGGGCAGAGGTAATACACTGTAAGTGAGTTGGAAACCCCCACTATTGAGGAAGTGCGTTCAAACGCACTTTTCGCCTTAGCTGCAGGTATCTAACCCGCAAACGATAATTTGGATTAACTTCGTTACCGTACATTCAATCGGGTGAAAATTGCGAAATCCGGGGAAAAAACTCTCAGAGGGAATTATGGACCCACGAACCGAATGCCTGGACTTTATCAACCCGGCCACGGGCGAGAAATTTGGCGAGGTGCGCATCGCTACCGAAACCGACGTCAACCTGGCCCGCCGCGAGATGGCCGCCGCCCAGCCCGCCTGGGCCGCCAAGCCGGTGAAGGAACGCGCCCGGCTGGTGCGCAAGCTGCAGGGCGTCATCCTCGATTCAGCCGACGAGATCACCGTGGTCATCAACCAGGACCACGGCAAGAGTCGCCTCGACGCCATGCATGAAATCTTCATGACCGTTGAGAAAATGCACCATTATGGGGCCAATGCCCATCGCTGGCTGGGCCAGGAAAGCGTGCCGCGCGGGCTATATTTCTTCAAGCGCTTCCACAGCGAGCGCGTGCCCTATGGCGTCGTGGCCATCATCGGTCCGTGGAACTATCCAATTGAACTTATGGTGCCACCGATCATCTCAGCCCTGCTGGCCGGCAATACCGTCCTCGTCAAGCCATCGGAAGTGGCCGCGGCCACGGGCGTGTTGCTGGAAGAACTGTTCAACCGCGTGCCCGAACTGGCTCCCTACGTGCGTTTCCTCCATGGCGACGCACGCACCGGCCAGGCCCTCGTCCGTTCGAAACCCGACCTGCTTTTCCTGACCGGCTCGGTCAAGACCGGCAAGATCGTGGCCCAGATGGCCGTCGAGAACATGACACCGTTCTTCTATGAGCTGGGCGGCAAGGATGCCATGATCGTGCTCGACGACGCCGATATCAAAGCGGCTGCCAAGTGGGGCGTGTGGGGCGCGTTCTACACCACCGGCCAGGCCTGCGTCTCCATCGAGCGGGTGTATGTTCACGAGAAGGTCTACGATGCTTTCCTGTCGGCCGTCCTCGACGAAGCCGCCAAATTCAAAATGGGCTATTCGGCCGACATCGACAGCCCCTATCACATGGGACCCCTGACCTTTGAGCGCCAGTGCGATATCGTCAACACCCACCTGCAGGATGCCGTCGACAAGGGCGCGCGCATCCTGATGGGCGGCCGGCAGACGGGCATGTTCTTGGAGCCGACGATCGTGGTGGATGTCGATCACGCCATGAAGATTATGTGGGACGAGACCTTTGGGCCGGTGATGCCGATCATGAAGGTGGAGAGCGAAGCCCACGCTATCCAGATGGTCAACCACAGCTACATGGGCCTCAGCGCCTCGGTCTGGAGCCAAAGCCTGAAGCGCGCCGAGCAGGTAGGCAAGCAGCTGGATGTCGGCGTGGTCAATATCAATGATACGGTGGCCCACTACTCCGTCGCCCAGCTGCCGTTCGGCGGGATGAAACTGAGCGGCAACACGCGCACTCACGGGCGCGGTGAGGTTACCCAGTTCAGCCATCTGAAGGCTTACTCGATCAGTGCCACTCCGCATCCCCTGGATCCGGCGGTCTGGCTGCGCTATCCCGGCAGCTACCGGCTGGCCAAGGCCATGGTCGGCGCGGCCTTCGGCACGAATCTGGCCCAACGTATCGAGCCGGTGCGCGAGCTGATCGAGCATGACGAGCGGGCGCGCAAAGCCGCCACCGGCGCGGCCGCCGGGCTGGGGGCGACGGTCGTGGCTGGGCTGGCGGCGGCGCTGCTGTTCCGTGTGCGGAAGAGCATGCGCTAATCACGGCAGGAAGGTCTCCAGTGGGGGCCGGTCAATGGGTGGGGCGAACTCCAGCTCGGTCGATCGTCTGGGGTAGATCGGACAATTCTGGCCAACGAAGAAGTAATCGTCAAATCTGGAATCAACCTCTGGCTCAAATGAGCCGGCAGTTAGGCCTATCCGGCCGTTGTCGTTGGGTACCGGGAAAATGTACACACCGTTCAAGTAAAGATGAAGCCGCCGGTAAGAGCTGTCATAATCCAGGCGTAATTTGTTTGATTGGCCGATCGGGTTGACCAGAGCCGTGTTGGTTGCCAGGATCTGCCATTTTTCATTCTCGTAGCTGAAAACGACCCAGCGTCGCAAACCAGGGATGATTTCAAGGGTTTTAAAGCGCGTCCAGTCGTCGTTCAGGCTGAAGATGATGCCGGAGATTCCTTCCTTGGCAGGAATCCAGGTTCGAACTTCAAACTCTCGGCCGTTGTTCCAGTAATCGCCGCGGGTGACGGCTGTCCAATTATCGTCCTCACGGTGGAGGATACTGTACTGGTCGCGATCATATCGGTAGACAATCGAGCCATTGTCAGCGCGGGGCCAGCCGCTAGCCGGATCGCTGAAATTATCAACGACAGGTCCTGTGCCGCAGTGATTGGCAAAGATCACCGCGGTCGCCAGGGCGTAGTCTGAGGGATGATAGACGAAGACACGGTTTTTCGAAATGGCGGCGATCTCGTCGTTTTTCAAAGCTATCAGCCGGATTGAGGAAGCACCACCATCAATTTGGTTTAGGTCGATGAGACCGGTTCGAAAATGATTCCCCGATGATGCCTGGTAGGTGTTTAGATCGAAGTTTTCGTTCATCGTAGTTGTCGTAGCTGTGAAACTGGTGCTATTCAAGGCAATTATAGGGGAACTAAAATACACGTTCCTGGGTGCGAGAATCATGCGAATTTCCGTTAGCGTCTCCGGGTCAATCTGCAACAGGTTAGTGGGTTGATTTGTCAATAAGAAGGAACCGTCGGCCGCAATTGCGAGGTTGTGTATTATCCACTCCAACGGCACTTTTAATTCCTCTACCGGCACGGGCTGGCTGATGTCAAACCGGTAAAAATACGATTCAGGCGAAAGGTCTAATCGTTCGGCTACAAATAGCCGGTTGCCTTGAACCGCCATGGTTGAGATTTCATGATAGTCTGGCAATACCAAACTGGTGAGCAGAGTTCCATCAGCGGTGTCGACCACGTTGATGCGGCCATGGGGTAACCCGTACCAGTATATTCGTCCGTCCGGCCCGGCGAACATGTCAAACACCTGGCACTCATCGAAACTAGGCAGGCAGCGAAGGGGAAATGCCCGAGTAAGTGTCAGGGTGTCCGCGTCGAAGATATTGATATTCTTGGCGATGGGGGAATAGGCATATAGACTCCGCCCGTCCCGGCTGAGGGCAAGAGCAGTTATGTCTGGACCTTCCCAGGTACTGAGGTATTTCACCCGATTCGTGTCAATCAAGGCCAGCGTTTGACCTCGGTCGAGATATACACTCGAGCTATAGGCAATGAAGAGCCGGTTTGTAACTGGTGAATACTCCAGATCGTTAAGAAAATCGATGTAGCCAGCGTCGGCGACAACGCCGCGCAGGCTGTAATTGGGAACGAGCGACGGCATGGACTCGTCGCTGCCATCGGCCGTCACAAAGGCGGCCACGCCAAGCATCGTTAATATCGTCAGTAATGGGATGGCTTATGCACGGAGTAAATCGCGCGTGACCATGAGTGGCTCCTCCGGATTGAGACAGAAGTGGATCGTTGGTTGTAATGACTGACAGGAAAAGTCTGGAGGGCAGGGGAACGACCTGCCCAACACATGGAAACATTATACCATTATTGGCTAACCGGCTCAATGTTTACTCGTCGGGGCAGGCGGCAGGTCTGTCGACGGTCAGCCCAAACAAGGCTGATCATGGAAATTTTCTGCAGGAAAAATTGTGAATGCTGACTAAAAGAAATCGTGCTAAGATAGACGGTATAGGTGGTTCCTGCCCGGAGGTCGTCCGAATGCGGTTCCCGGCCGCGGCATACGTTAAACACTATCTATTCGTCGTCCTGCTGCTCTTCCTCGCCCCGGCCTGCACCGGCGGCCTGTCACTGATTTCTGCTCCGGAAGTCGTCGTTGATCCGACGCCGACCGATTTCTCCCGCCCCTCACCTACACCACAACTAACCGTTGGCCCGGTCCCCACCCTTCTCCCGCCAACGGCGACCGCGCCACCGACCGAACTGCCCGGCTTCGATTTCGAGACGGCCCTCGTCACCCGCATCGTCGACGGCGACACCATCGAGGTGCTGATGGATGGCGAGATCTTCCGCGTGCGCTATATTGGCATCAACACGCCGGAGTTCGACCAGCTGTGCGGGCCGGAAGCCACCGTGGCCAACGCCCTGTTGGTGGCCGGCCAAACGGTGCAGATGTTCAAGGACGTTAGCGAGACCGATCGCTTCGGCCGCCTGCTGCGCTATGTCTTTGTCGACGACCTGTTCGTCAACGGCGAGTTGGTGCGCCAGGGCTACGCTCGGGCCCTCCGTTACCCGCCCGATACATCCTTGGCAACGGTGCTCGAAAGCCTGGAAGAAGAAGCGCCGGCGATCACCTGCTCGCCCTTGGCGGCCGTCACCGCTACACCTCGGCCGGCAACTCCGCCCATCGATCCACCGCCTGCCTCTGGCGGCGGCGAACTGCCGCCCGCCCCGACCATCTCTGGCATGCCGGCCGCCACGCCGCCTGGCCCGGAGCCGTCGTCCGCTGCCGGCATTTTGGCGATTATTCTGGTCGATAAAATCGTCGAGTTCGTGGACATCCGCAACGAGAGCGGGGAGGCCGTCAATCTGGCCGGCTGGATGTTGCGCTCGGAGCGGGGGATGCAGGACTGTTACCTGGCCGGGGCCATTCAGCCGGGCGAAGTCTTGCGCATCTGGGCCATGGCCAGCGATGCTCCGCAGGGCGGGTATAACTGCGGCTTCAGCGGGCCGATCTGGAACAACAGCGAGCCGGATCCGGCGGTGCTGTTCGACCCGGCCGGGGTTGAAGTTGGTAGGGACGAGGCGACCGGAAGATAAATTGCGGGTCAATCGAGAAAATTCCGCCCGGATGCTGCGCCCCTACTCAATTAATATTTTTGTCCCCGTACGTACCAGATGACCAGCAATAATGCAATGCCCAGCAGGGTCGGGATCATCACAAACAAAAAGGGATACAACGATGATAGGGTCATGGGCGCAATGATACCAGAAATCCCCTTTCATTCAGAATTGAAGGCACACCCAAAGGCTATCCTAACTCGATTGGCCGCCGGTCGTTGCTACGATCCCTTGATTTTCTCCGCCGCGTCACCGACCGTTCCGCCGGCGCCGGCCACCATACTCTCGGCCCGGTTGGCCAGTGCCGACAACGCGCCGCGATAATCGCCTTCCTGCATTTGCTGCACGAAGTCGGTCTTGGTGTCAAACGGCTCGACGTCGATGACCGCTCCCAGGCCCGATAGCATGGCCTTAATCTCACCGAAGATATCGTCGCGCACGACGGCTACGGCGGCCGATGAACCGTAGTCCATGGCCTGGCCGATGGCTTCCAGGCGCGGGTCGGGGATACCGGTGTCGATCTTGTGGGCGGCCACGCCACCCAGCAGCGCGCCGAGGGCGGCCGTGCTGACCGTGCCGCGCTTGCGGCTGAGCAGCCCGATGAGACCCCCGGCTACCGCGCCGGCGGCCGCGCCTTGCTTGCCCCCGATATCGTCGGTTTCGCGGATGGTCAGCGCGCCGGCGGCATCCTTGACGATGGAGGCCGCGGCGGGCATGGCCGGTCGATTGGCCTTGTAGGTAGCTAACAGTTGGGTAACGATCGTCGGTCCAGCCGTCTCGCCTTCAAATCCGGCAACTACTAATTGAAATCCGTGTGTGTCGTTCATTTTTTTCCTCGCTTTAAGAGATGGAACGCAATTGACGCTGATTTCTGCGCTGATTCAGGCTGACAAGAAAATAGGATGATCTTTCTGCGAAAATCTACGTTGTACTCCGCGTTAATCAGCGTTCGATTCCTCATACATATAAAACCCCCGACCGCTCTTGCGACCGAGACGGCCGCTGTCGACCAGGCGCTGCTGGATGGGGTGGGGGCGGTACCTGGGATCTTGAAAGTAGGCCTCGTAAACCGAGCGGGTGACGGCCAGGTTGACATCCACGCCGATAAGATCGATCAACTCGAACGGCCCCATGCGAAAGCCGGCCGCGCGCATCAGCCGGTCGATGTCTTCGACGCCGGCCGCGCCTTCGCCCAGGAGCCGGAAAGCCTCGCCGTAGAAGGGCCGGGCCACCCGGTTGACGATGAAAGCCGGGGTGTCACGGCAGATCACCGGCGTCTTGCCCAGTCCCTCGACGAAGACCCGGCAGGCGGCCGTAGTGTCATCGCCGGTCAGGTCACCGCGGATGACCTCGACCAGCGGCATGATGAAGGCCGGATTGAAGTAGTGGAGGCCAATAACCCGATCCGGCCGGTGGGTGGCGGCGGCGATGGCGCTGATGCTCAGGCTGGAAGTGTTGCTGGCCAGGATGGTGTGAGGCGGGGCAGCGGCGTCCAGCCGGCCGAACACCCGCCGCTTGAGTTCCAGGTCCTCGGGCACGGCCTCGATGACCAGGTCAGCAGCGGCGGCCTCAGCCAGTTTTGTTGTCGGCGACAGGCTTTCGATGGCCCGGCGAGCTATCTCCGACGAAGTTTTGCCGCGGCGCACACCTTCCTCGATGGAGTGGCGAATGGCACCAAGGGCCTTTTCGACCAGTTCGCCGGTCAGGTCATAGACGGCGACGTCATGCCCGGCCAGCGCCGCCGACTGGGCTATTCCTCGCCCCATCGTCCCCAAGCCTATAATACTGACGCTTTGTATGTTCATGAGAAAAGTTGAACGCTGATAACGCTGATAAGAACACTGTTCATTCTTTCTGCGAAAATCTGCGCTTTAATCTGCGTGAGTCAGCGTGCAATTCCCGTCGAAGTGAAACGCAGATTCACGTGTTAGGATAATTGATTATTCTTTCCGCGCAAATCTGCCTTCTAATCCGCATGAGTCAGCGTTCGGTAATACCCTTACTTGGCAAACCCAACGGCCCGCGTTTCGCGGATGACCGTCACCTGGATCTGCCCCGGATACTGCATACTATCCTCGATATTCTTGGAAATCTCCT
>JAWOHK010000081.1:0-5554 GCA_046485205.1 Chloroflexota bacterium
GCCCCGTATTCATTGTGCTTTTCCGGCAGAACATACGGTTCGATCCAGGCCACATCCAGCACCTGGGCAATGGCCACAACCTGTTCCGCGGTGGCGCCGACGATCAAGAGATCGCCGCTGCGATCGAGAACGGTCGCGCCGCTGCGGGCGATGGCGACCTGGGTTTGCCCGGCGTTGGCACCACGCTCGACGCGCACTTGGAGCAGGTTCAGTCCGTCAGCGTTGATGCTGGGACTGATTTTGAACGCCGGTTGGAAGAGACCTACCCAGGCGACGGTATCCAGTTCGGCGATGCGGGCCGCCTCAGCCGGGTTCATGCGCACTTTGAAGGCAAAATCGGGTAAGTAGTCGAGCAATTCGCCGCCATTGGCGATCACCTGGCTCTTCCAGACTTCTTCCACGGGGCCGGCGAACTGGACGATGTAGTAACCACGTGTTCCCACCGCGTAGCCGGCAATGGTTAGGCCGGGCGGAATATTTGGGGTTTCCCCGGCGGCAGGTGTGAATGTGCCGGCTAACAATCGAATGGGTGCCGGATCAGGCCTGGCCGCCCGGCTGGTCCCGCCATAGGTAAACAAAGATAGAACCGCTGCCAGCAGCAGTCCAGCGAATAAAAAAACCGATTTCGAGTGCATGAGAAACCTCCGTATATTCAATTTTCAAAACCGCCCCAGACGGCAACACTTCAGCTATATTTTTGCCATATGCCGAATAATCGCGGAGCAAAAAATTGTAGCGCCATATCTCGATATGGCCATAGGGAAATATACCTAATCGGCCAAGAGAGCGTGATATTGGTGGTTGCGTATTGAGCAATAGAAAAATCGGCTCCGTTTATCCAGAGCCGATTTTTCAATATACCTGACTAACCGGGCCCAAGGGTGAATCGGCTGGAGCAGCGACCGTGAAAATCAACCACTACCACTTGTGACTCACATTTGGAGATCCGGTTGGCCGGGCTGAACGGGGCCGATGCGGTACGGCCGCATCATTTCGTTATCCTCGTGTTCGACGATGTGGCAGTGCCAGACGAACTGCCCCGGCGTGTTGAATTGCGCCTTGACCCTTGTCACCTGGCCCGGATAAGCGATGACGGTGTCCTTGAAACCCGTCTCCCACGGTTCAGGTGGCACAGGTAATGATCCGGGAACCACCTGTACGGTTTGATTTTCCTCATCCACAAAGATATCCTGGCGGTTGACCACTTCGAACACAACCTCGTGCACGTGCATCGGGTGCCCGTCTCCGGTGGCATTGAAGAATTCCCACACCTCTGTTGAGCCGACGGCCGGATTTTCAGTAACCGGACTCATCCACAATCGCTTGCTCCAAACTTCAGGCGCCAAGTTGGGATCTCCGACCACAGTCCCGAGCAATGTCTCCGCCGGAGCATCCTCAAAATACATCGACATCTCTTCGAGCAACGCCAATGGCCGGGTTACGGTGGCTGGCGGCAGAGCCGGGACGGGCGGCAGCACCAGGAATTGAGGTGGTGTTGTGGGGTCAGGGGCCTTTGCGGGCACGACCTGAAACTCCATTACCATGCCGGTGCTGTTCGGGTCGGCGGGCTCAAAGTCAACGCCGGGCACACCGCCGCCGAACGGTTCATCCGGGCCAACATTACCCAGGGCATAATCGCCAACCGGCACGTTGGTGAAGTCGACAATGACATCGGCCCGCTCGGCTAATCCCATCAAAAGGTGGTTGTCGTTGTTTGCGGTCAGATTGACCGGCGCGGCCAGGAAACCGCCCTCATTGCCGATTTGCCACACTTCGATGCCGGGAATATTGTTGAAATCCAGGATCAGGAATCGCGACTGGCAGCCGTTGAGGAAGCGCAATCGATAGCGCCGCTGCTCGACCACCTGGAACGGCCAGGTATTGCCGTTGACTATGATCATGTTGCCGAAGAACTCCGGGTTCCAGATGGGCGAGATGTCCGTCTCCGGCAAATAGGGTCCCTCTACCCCGTCGAAGAATGCTCGCGTGTCTGGATAGAAGAGCGATCCGTCGGCATTGAATGAACGATCCTGGATAGCGAGGGGGATTTCGTAATAGGTCTTGTTGGGTGGAAATTTGTCGTTAGCCTTAGGTGCCGGACCGGGCAAAACGGCATTCGTGCCGAAGCGTGCATCCAAGACAGCCCCATCGCCGGCCGGACCACCACGAATGATATAAAAACCCGCCGGGCCAGCATAGACATTGAGGCGCGTCATGCCCAAGGTATGGTCGTGATACCAGATGGTCGATGCGCGCTGGTCGTTAGGATATTGGAAAGTGGCGAAGCCAGGCCCCCAGACGGCTCCGTATTTCGCTGTCGCCTTGCCGGAGAAGAAATCGTACCAGGTGCCTTCGGTCGCGAAACCGTTAGGGATGTCTCCCGCCGCCGGCAGGTACCAGGCTTCCGCATAACCATCGCTCTCATCACCTACCCCAACCGCGCCGTGGACATGGGTCACGATAGGAACCGGTCCCGTATAGGGGCCGGGAGTCGAGTCAAAAACAGGCCGCATATCCCGCCCCATATGGCCGCCAGGCGGATTGGCCCAGTGAAGGGTCTGGTCGACCGGCAACAGGTGGGGCAGATAGTTGCCATTCGTGTCGACCAGTTCGTTAATCCATTTGATCCGCACTGGCCGGTTGGCCGAGGCTTCGATCGTCAATGAGGGGGCATTGTGCAACAACAGGCCCCGTTTGCTATCCGACGCGACGGCTCCATAACCCCAGACGGTGGTCATTGGCATGCCGACCGGCAATATCTGCTGGTTAAATTGCCGCATCGAGATCTCGTAATAATCCGCATTCTTGCCGCCTTTGAGCTTAATCCTTCCCGCTCGAGGCATGACCGGTGGGATCAATAATGGGGTTTGAAATTTTGTGACAGTTAGTGGGTCCAAGGTTCCACCCGGAATTTGGGCGTAAACAATTTTGCGGAGGCCGGTCTTGCTGGTCACGACAAGAGCGAGGGTGGATACACCTGCTAATTTTATAAACTCACGTCTACTAATCATGATGTTCTCCTGCCTTAATACCACCTTTGGGCATGGCTAGTTGTTATAGGATTGTCTGATTAATTCAGAGAGATTCTCAGTGGTTCGTTGAGTCACTGTAGAGGTTGTCACCACATCCTGCATAAAACACCTGCCTCCTTTCTCGAAGGGACTGGAGTCGGCAACGTTATACCAGAAGGTTAGCCATATCGAATGAGAGTGTGTTAAACGACTGAATAGGCCAAACAACTATTAGGTTCCGGTTTGTACCCGGATGCCCAATGAGCACGAATTCTAACAATCCAATGAATGAGGCTGCGTTAAGCAAAACCCAGCGAACAAATCCGGAATGCCGTTCCTGGATAAATCACTGCGGGTTATTTTTGCAGTCTAGAGGGATTTACTTATGAGCGCCATTGACATTGATCATGAAAACAAGTGACAAAAGTCACCCAGTGTTGCTGGCTGTTGGCTGAGCGACGGATGGGTTCATCTTAATTCATGAACTCGCCGTGCGTTGCAAACTCAAATGTGGCTAAGAAACGTGTTGGAAGGAGATAATTAATGGATATATCCCCATGAATGCAGGTCAGGGCACAAGGTGGGTCGTGATAAAAATCAAGTGTACAGCCCATTAAAGTTAACACGTAGGTCAAACCTTCGCTTCTTCAATTCTTCGGCAAACGCGGGGCCCGGCATGGCCAGTTCCACCGGCACGCCACCGCGCGGGGTCTGGCCACGAGCCTGGGCGGCGGAGATAATGGCCGCGTGCCAACCGGTGGTGCGTTCCATGGCCGTGAAGCCGGTCGTCTCGTCAAAGCGATCGAACAGGTCGACGAAAACCTCGCGCTCGACGCCGTCCTTGATCCCTCGGCCAATGATGTGCACGATGACCAAGTCTTTTTCCCCCGGTTGGGAGTAAATCTGCGGCCCCAGGACGGCATGAAGGACCTGGCGGGGTACGACCATCTGACCGTCAACCTCTATCGGAACCAATTCCAGCAGCCCGGCGTCGCTGAAGGCTTTCCATTGCGCAAAATGACCCGGCCAGCGAATCGTCTTGTTTTGCAGCGTGCGCAGCTTCCCGGCCCAGGTCCAGGGCATGGTGCTGGTACCACCGGCGGTTGTGAAAGCTTCCAGCTGGCCGATACTTTCGCCAAAGTCGACCAGCTCATACTCTTCCTCGCGGAAGCAGGGCATCTCCACCGGTTGCCCGTCGCGGATGAAGATCGTCGTGCCGAAATATTCATTGGTCAGGCCTTCGATATTAAACGTAAGGATATAGTTCCAGGGCGGTTTCGGTTCGGCGGGGATGCCGCCGTCGTACATGATCAGGTCATGGGCTTCGTCGAAAAGGCTCATGGTATAGGCGCAAAGCGAATTGCCAAGACCTGGCACCTGGCCGCAGTCGGGAGTAAGGGTGATGCCGGCGGCTATGGCGTCTTCCCCAAGTGCCAGTTGGGCGCGGGTCTGGTCGGTGTTACCACCGAAGTCGGCCATGCTAACCCCGGCGCGCACGGCCGCCCGGGCCAGCTCCATGTTGAAGAAGTAGGGCACGCCGGAGATGAAGGCTTGAATGTTGTGCGCCCGCAAGAGATTGACCACGGCATCGCCATCGCGCACATTGAGCATGGACGCTGTGGCGACTGGGCGGCCGGCCAGTCGGTTGATCCGCTCGGCGGCGCGTTCGGCCGCTGCCAGATGTAGATCGGCCAACAGAATACTTTCGGCGTCGCCATGAACGGCCAGGTCATAGGCGGCGGCCGTTCCCTGGCGGCCGGAACCGAGGATAGCATAACGATAGGGCATAGGATACCTCCGGCAGTTAGTGCATAGAAATTGGTTAGTTCAGGTTGGAATTATCCGCTGATTTGAGAGATTGGACAGAGTATCAGGTTAACAGCGAAAATTAGCGTTTGACTGGTGTCATCCGCAATCTATTCAATCTCAATCCGGGTGACGGCCTCGAAGTCGAGAGCCTTGTCGCTGCCCAGAACCGCGTGGAGTGCCAATTGAGCGAATTGGAAGAAGCCTTGCAGGTCGGCGATGCGGTCCAGGTAGTAGCGGGCCAGTTCCCGTTCCTCGGGTTCGAGCTCGCTTTCAGCCGCCTGGAGCTTCTGAATACTTTCCCCTAACACCTGTAAGGCCAATTGTACTTCGCGCTGCTCGCGGCTACCTAATACATTGCGGATGACCTGCCACATGTCCGACTCGGCCTTGTAGAACTTGCGCCGCTCGCCGCGCACCCAGATCTCCTTGGCCATGCCCCAGCGTTCCAGGTCGCGCATGTTCATGCTGACCGAGCCTTTGCTGATCTCCAGCGTATCACACAGCTCATCGAGCGAGAGGGGTTCTGGGCTGAGAAGCAGGGTGCCGTAGAGGCGCCCCATCACATCGCTGAACCCGAAGAATCGGGCCAGACGACCCAGTCCGGCGACGGTGCTATTGTTGACGGCTTCAAGCGTTTCGTGCATGGATCCCTGCGTTCAAAATGTTTTGAATGAAGGGAGCATAGCAAAGGATGGTGAAGGCGTCAAACGCCGTGGCCTAAAGGCCCGTGACCG
>JAWOHK010000130.1:0-11276 GCA_046485205.1 Chloroflexota bacterium
ATCTTAGGTATGGTCTTTAGCATGCCTCCGATACCTATCCTTCCATCAGAATCCTTTTATACATTGCATCTGAGTCTTTGGGGGGAACATATTTACTTTCTTTTTTCTTCAACTCAATAGCATTGGTTGGACATTTTGAAATAGAGAAGGTGACTGCCTATGAAAATCGGCGCAATGATCTGGGTGCTTCGGTTCGTTGGCAATTCACCACTGAGGATGCTCGCATTAAGTTACACCGACTCTATCCGACAATAAATGTTTGCTGAACTACTAGCCTATCTCGCAAAAGATACGTTCGAGTTACACAGTATACAATATTAACTCTACATAATTCACCTGAGCCCGTCCCCCAGGGCGCGCTATAATTACGGCGATTGTTCTCATCAACAAACCAGACAATATGCCTAAACCTTCACTTGTATCGCCAAGAATCAGGGTTCCGCGAAACGGAATTCTCTGCAGAAACGCCGTTTCCCGAGCGGGTATTCGCCTTAACGCTATCCTCATCGTATTGACCGTCGGCCTCGCCGCCTGCGGGGGAGGCGTTACTCTGGGAGACTCGCGCCTGAACGAACCGTTGCCGACGGCGGAACCCACCACCCCGCGTGAAACTGCAACGTCCATCGCCGAGGACGCTGGTGGCTATGCCCGCGCCTTTTATCGCGCCTGGGAAGCAGGCGACTATCTCGGCATGTATAGCCTGCTGGCTCCCAGCAGCCAAACGCTGGTTGACAGCACATCATTCGTCGGCCGCTATACCGACTCGATGGAGACGGCGGCCGTCACCGGCGTGCGTGCCCAGCCGCTGGCCGTGCGACAAGAAGGGACAGCGGCCGAATTCGGTGTGCGGCTGACGCTGACCTCATCGGTCGTCGGTGACATCATCCGCGACTACACCGTGCCGCTGGCCTACGAGAGCGGGCGCTGGGGTGTCGTCTGGGACGAGGGACTGATCCTGCCCGAACTGGCCGGCGGCAACCGCCTGACGATGGATTACCAGATTCCGTCGCGGGGCAATATCTACGATGTCAAAGGCCAGGCGCTGGCCTACCAGAGCAACGCCTACGAGTTAGGCGTTGTCCCTGGTCAGATCAGCGACGAGCCGGGGTTACTGGCTGCTCTCAGCGAAGCCGTTCGTCTCTCGCCGGAGGCGATCAAAGAGAAGTATGCCACCGCTTTGCCGGATTGGTACGTGCCCATTGGCGTCGTGGCCGAGGCGAATCTGCAAAATTACGCCTTGCGTCTGGAGCCTTATCTCGGACAGGGCTTGGCTACACCCAGCCGGCGACCGTCGCGCCTCTATTCCGACACCGGCTCCGCGCCACACATCATCGGCTACATGGGACCGATCTCGCCCGAAAAACTGGCCGAGTACAAAGCCCAAGGCTTTTCCGGGGACGAGGTCGTCGGCATTGCCGGGCTAGAAGCATGGGGCGAGGATTACCTGAATGGCGAGCGCGGCGGCGTGCTCAGCGTTGTCAGTCCTAGTGGAACCGTTGTGGCGGTTATCGGCGAGCGCGCGCCGCAACCCGCCCGCAGTATCTACACTTCGTTTGATCTGAATTTCCAGGCGGCCGTGGAACAGGCGCTGGCCCAGGCCATTCAGAGCCACCCGGCGGCCGACTTTGGCGCGGTTGCCGTGCTGGACCCTAACAACGGCCAGGTGCGGGCGCTAGCCACCTATCCCAGCTATGACCCGACCGCGTTCGACCCGCTGCGGCCGGATTCGGGCCAGATCGTTGGCGCGCTGTTGAACGATCCCGGCCAGCCGTTGCTTAACCGGGCCACGCAGGGTGCCTACCCGGCCGGGTCAACTTTCAAGATCGTCACTTTCGCCGCGGGTATGGCCAGCGGCCAGTACACGCCCGACAGCCGCTACAGCAGTACTGGCACTTGGAACCGGCTGGGCGATGCCTATATCAAGACCGACTGGCTGACCGGCGGCCACGGCACGATTAGCCTGCGCCAGGCGCTGGTCGTCTCCTGTAACAGCTGCTTCTACGATGTCGGCTACACCATCGATGGCACCGACAACACCCTCCTGCCGCGCATCGCCCGCGAGTTCGGGCTGGGCCGGCCGACGGGCATCCAGGGTATCGCTGAGTCGCCGGGCCTCATCGCCGACCCGGAATGGAAGCTGACCAACATCGGCGATGGCTGGGCCACCGGTGACGCGGTCAACATGGCCATCGGCCAGGGCTATGTCCAGGTGACGCCACTGCAGATGGCCAACATTGCCGCGGCCATCGCCAACGGCGGCACGCTCTACCAACCGTCGCTGATCGATCGCATCGGCGCAGCCGGCACAGCCCCGGAAGAAGCGCTGCCGGTCGTCGAGAACGGCCGCGCGCCGCTGTCGCCGGAACACCTGGCCGAGGTGCGCGACGCGCTGTGGAACGTCACCCACAGCGGCTCCGGCACGGCCACCCACCGTTTCGTCAACATGCCCGTGCCCGTGGCCGGCAAGACAGGCACGGCCGAAGCGCCGCCCGGGCTGCCCCACGCCTGGTTCGTCGGTTACGCCCCGGCCGAGCCGTTCACGACGGCCGACGGCCGCCGCGTCGAAGCACCTGAACTGGCCGTTGCTGTGGTGTTAGAGAACGCCGGCGAAGGCTCCGATGTAGCCGCGCCGCTCTTCCGGCGGGTAGTGGAGCTGTACTATGGCATCGAGCCGGCGCCATTTCCGTGGGGTGGGTAGACTGAAGCGCTGTTATGATCCTGGCCGGATCCGTGCCTTTTGATTACTCAACCATCTTCGCACCAACCGCTCTCTATTGCCAACATCGTTGTCTTGGAACGCAACCCCGCCCGGCGCTCAACACCCCGCCGAAGTTGTCGGCCTGTGGTCGTTGCCTGTGGTAAGATGCAAAAAAGAAAAGAACGGTGACAACTGGGACTATAATAAGTAAGCTGTTCACGGTACAATTGCGATCAGAAATTCTGATCATTCCGATAATCTGAAAGAATGGGACCGACTATGGATATTGCCGTACAAGTCCGCCAGCGAGGGAATCTGACACTGCCCGTCGAACTGCGGGAACGCTACGGCATTGAACCCGCCGATATATTTCGCCTTCTCGATCGGGACGGCATCTTTGTGCTGACGCTCATGGTGTCGATGGTGCCGGAGTTGGCGCGCGAGATCGAGCGGGCGAGGGTAGAAGCGGAATTAGAGACGGCCGATCTGCTGCTCGCCTCGCGCGAAGAGCCCGCGGTATATGACCGAAACCGATGGCAACCTCTCCGCCGGCTAGATAACCATGCGCACCGGATTTATTAGAAACCGAGTTTTTTTTGAGCAACTCGGCTTCTAATTAGCATCATGCTACCGCCCCTCCTCGACCACCTCCGCACCAACCGCGACTTCATCGCCAATGTCGTCGCCTGGGAGCGGCTGCCCGCCCGCCCGGCGCGAACCACTCCCTTGCCGGGTTCGGTGGATCCGCGGCTGGTCGAGGCGCTGCGGCAACGGGGAATCGACCGGCTCTACACCCACCAGGCCGTGGCCGTCGAAGCCGCCGCGCGGGGCGAAAACGTCGTCGTCGCCACGGCCACAGCCAGCGGCAAGTCACTGTGCTACACATTGCCGGTCGTCGAGCGGCTGCTGGCCCAGCCCGACGCCCGGGCGCTCTATCTCTTCCCGACCAAAGCCCTGGCCCACGACCAGGAAGCGGAGACGGCCGCGCTGCTTAACGCCGCCCGGCTGCCCGTCCAGGTCCACACCTACGACGGCGACACGCCGCGCGGCAAGCGCACCATCATCCGCCAGTCAGCCGGCATCCTCATCACCAACCCCGACATGCTCCATGCCGGAATTCTTCCTTACCATCCGACCTGGCGGACGCTCTTCAGCCGGCTGGAATTCATCGTCGTCGACGAGATCCACATCTACCGCGGCGTCTTTGGCAGCCACGTGGCCAACGTGTTGCGACGGCTCCAGCGGTTGTGCCGTTTCTACGGCAGCGATCCGCAGTTCATCTGCGCCTCGGCCACCATCGCCAACCCGCAGGAACATGCTGAACGATTGATCGAACAGTCGTTCACCCTGGTGGGCGAATCGGCCAACGGCGCGCCGCAGGGACAAAAGGACTTCATCCTCTATAACCCGCCGATCATCGACGAGGACTTGGGGCTGCGGGCCAGCACGATTCTCTCGGCCAAGGACGCCGCCGTCACTTTCCTGAGCCAGGACATCCAGACCATCGTCTTCGCCCGGGCCCGCCAGACGGTCGAATTGCTGCTCGGCTATCTGCGCGACGAACTGGCGTATCTCGGTCAGACGGGGGCTAACGGCCATCCCGAAACAGCGGTGGCCGGCTATCGTGGCGGCTATCTGCCTCTTGAACGCCGGGAGATCGAGGCCGGATTGCGCAGCGGCGCGGTGCGCGGGGTAGTGGCGACCAACGCTTTGGAACTGGGTATCGACATCGGCGAACTGGACGCGGCTGTGCTGACCGGCTATCCGGGCACAGTGGCCAGTACCTGGCAGCAGGCGGGCCGGGCCGGTCGACGCGCGGCGCGTTCCGCGGCCATTCTGGTGGCGGGCAACAGTGCCCTCGACCAGTATCTCTGCCTGCACCCGCGCTACCTGTTCGGCCGCTCGCCGGAACATGCCCTGACCAACCCCGACAACTTGCCCATTCTAACCCGCCACCTGCTCTGCGCCGCTTTTGAGTTGCCCTTCTCCGCTGACGAAGGCTTCGGTGGCTTTGACCTGGTTGGGCCGGTCCTGGATGAATTGGCCCGCGCCGGTGACTTACACGCCACGCGGAACCAGTATCATTACATCGGCGACGGTGCCCCAGCCGGGGCCATTTCTCTGCGTACCAGCGGCGATGACACCGTCATCATCCAGGACAGCAGCGGGACGCAACCGCAAGTCATCGGTGAAGTTGACCTGGACAGTGTGGCCATGCTGGCTTATGAAGGCGCGATCTACATGCACCAGGCTCAGACCTACCTGGTCGAGCGGCTTAATTGGGACGGACGCCTGGCCGAGGTGCGGCCGGTCGAGGTTGATTATTACACCCGGGCCGCTATTGGCAGCACCATCCGGCGGATGGAAGTAGTCGAGGAACGATCCGAGGGTGGCCTGTTGATCGCCCACGGCGAGACGACGGTTATCACTCAGGCCACAGGCTACCGCAAGGTGCGCCGCTATACGCACGAGACCTTGGGTTTTGGTCCAATTGAACTGCCGGCTATGACATTGGAAACCACCGGTTACTGGTTGGTCTTCAGCGAGGCATTGACCGACCGATTGCAAGAACTGGGTATTCTGCTGCGGCCTAATGATTATGGTCCCAATTGGCAGGCCCAGCGCAAGCTGGCCCTGGAGCGCGACAGCTATCGCTGCCGTACCTGCGGGGCGACGGCCGACGAATTCCTGCTGCACATCCACCACGTACGACCGTTTCGCGAATATGGCTATCTTCCCGTCCAGAACGAGAATTACAAGCTGGCCAACCAGCTCGACAACCTGGTGACGCTCTGCGCCAGCTGCCACCGCCGGGCCGAGGCCGGGCAGCAGACCCGCTCGGCATTGGCCGGGCTGGGTTACGTCCTGCGCAATCTGGCCCCGCTGTTTCTCATGTGCGACCCGGAGGATATCAGTGTCTCGGCCGAGCAGCTCAGCCCGGTAACGCGCGCGCCGACACTGGTCATCTACGAGCGCGTGCCGGCCGGGGTGGGTTTCAGCCAGCGGCTGTACGAACTGCACGACGAATTACTGGTGGCGGCACGCGAGCTAGTAGCAGATTGCCAGTGCCGGTCCGGCTGCCCGGCCTGCGTCGGCCCGCCGGGCGATATCGGCCCGGATACGAAGGAGGCGACACGGCAGTTGTTGGGTATGCTGGCGCGATCACAAGCCGGGTCGTAGTACTCGATGCGCTGCTGGAGGCGGGATAGCTTAGGACGCTGTAATCTAAGTAATCAGGAGCCACGCACACCACAGAAAGTGCATCCGGCGAAAAGTTAGGCGTGAACCGTCTCGCCGAGTAATGCCAGAAGCGTCTCGAGCTCCGCCTCATCGACCCCGGCGACGCCCAGTGGCCGTTTCACCTGGTCGTGGCAATCGGAGCCGCCTGTCGTGATCAGATTATATCGCCCGGCCCAGGTCCGCATCAGCTCGCGGTGTTCCTGTATGTGGCCGGGGTATTCCACCTCCAGCCCGTCCAGCCCCAGCTCGTCATCGTCCAGGAACTCCGGCAGCAGGATTTCGACCACCTCGATGGGCGGCAAGACCTCGTTGTAAAGGCTCTCGCTGGGATAGGAACCGGCGGCGGGATGGGCGAAGACACGCACCAATTGCGGGTAGGATTTCAGCAAGGGGGTCAGCGTGGCCGGGTCGATGCCCGATGGGATGTAGGCCCGGCTGTCATTGCCGATGAGCCGGTTGACCTGTTCCTTATCCAGCCCGTGGTTGTTGGCCAGGGCCAGGGCGAAGTGCCGGCGGGTGACATTTTCGGCCAACGCTTCAATTTCCTCGGCCGTCAGTTCGCGCTGTAAGAGTGGCGTGGCCCCGGATGGGCCAAACTCAGCGTTGATGGCCGCGACCCGCGCCCGCACCAGCCCGCCACCACGCCCCTGGCTGAAATTGGACTCCGCCAGCTGGCGGAAAGCTGGATCAACCAGCAGATTATAGGGAATGTAGAGCAGGTAATGGAGCGTGCCGGTAAAGTATGGTCGCTTGAAACGCAGCGACACTTCGATGCCGGGCACGACGCGGATGCCGGTCTCTTCTCCGGCGGCCAGCGCCTCATTCAGCCCGTTGAGTGTGTCGTGATCGGTCACGCCGACGGCCTGCAGGCCCATCGCAGCGGCGGCTTGTACTAGTTCCGCCGGTGTGTATTCACCGTCCGAGGCGGTAGTATGGTTGTGTAAATCAGCGACAAACGAACGTTTCATTCAGTAACTCTCCCGATTAATTTCCAGTTTGGCCCACATGCCCGGCCACGCAACAGAACCAGCTTAAGAGGAACAGGTAACAAACAATCTTACGACACACGCTTCGCTCATCAAAACGACCCGGCGGGAACATCCGACGGGTCGTTATTAATAAGTAGGGGAGAGGCAACCAGAAAGAGATTTTCTGGGTTAATCACCACGTAGTCTCCCGGTTGCCTTGACCTCCTAGTCAGTGAACGTGAAGGAATTCAGCACCAGATTATAGAATTCTTCCGTCTGTTCCCCGATCTCGCCGTAATCCGGGCCGATGGGCAGGAAAGTCAGATCATAGACCCGACCGTTGTGGACAGCCACGACCCGGCGGTTGATATCCTGGCCGGGCATGTTGTCGAGGACGAGCGCTTCCCGGCCGCCCAACGTCGCGGACGTTGGCGGGTTTGTATCCGGCAGTCCGAAGTCAGCCAGAATCCGGGCCGCGGCGTCCTCGGTGCTTACTCCGGCCGCGTCAGTTACATTCACCGTGACGCGGGGGTCGGTGTGGTTCATGATATCGCCGACGACAAACACGGTCTCGGTCCCGCCGAGGTCGACGGGTACATGCGTGGATGGATACAACAGGCAATAGCCCTGGTCTGCATAGGTGAAGAGCAATGTGCCTTCCTGCGGGGTGGGGCAGGTGTTGCCGCCATTGGATTCGCCTTCGCCTGGGTTGCAGGCGACCAAGGCCAGCAAACCTATCCCAATCGCCATTACTAACAACAATTGACGTTTCAAGGTTGTTACCTCCGCTCTATAAATTTGTGACAGTTATTAAGAGGACGTGGATCTGGATGACGGTGCCTATTATGGCTTGTTTGTTGCGCGTCCGTTGAGCCTGCCGATAAGGCCCATTATAGGCCATTCAAGCGCGCATGTTGTATTCGACGCTACATCAAATGAGTGTTTTTTCATACGGTTCGAGTGGTATGAGTACGGCACGCAGCTAAAATTGGCTGCGCTCTAATCGCTACACCATGCGCACGGAGCCCATCTGGCCTACTTCATAGCCGGGCATGGAGGCCACCGCCGCGCGAAAATCACCGTCTTGCAGCAAGATCAGCAGCGGCCGTAAGAGGTCGCTCTCATAATGTGGTCGGGGGATCACCAGTTCATAAGACTCGTGGGCCAGCGGCACGAAATCCAGTCTTAATGCGCGGGCTGCGGCCTGAATGCCCAGCCCGGTGTCGGCCGCTCCGGAAGCCACGGCTGCAGCCACAGCCAGATGGGTATACTCCTCCCGCGCGTAGCCTCGAACGGCGGCTGGATCGATCCCCAATTTGCCCAACTCGTAATCGAGCAAAACCCGCGTGCCCGCGCCTCGCTGGCGGTTGGCGATACTCACGTCGGGGCGAGCCGCATCCGCCCAGCCGGTTAAGCCTTTCGGGTTGCCTGGCGGTACAATCCAGCCCTGCTCGCGCCCGGCCAGCATCACCAGCGCCACGGGCTGATCCGGCAGATAGCGCCGGACATAGGCGGTGTTGTAGTCGCCCGTCTCCGGATCGAGCAGGTGGGAACCGGCCAGATGGGCTTCGCCGCGCCGCAAGGCCACCAGACCGCCGAGGCTGCCCACATTGGCCGAGACGAGCCGCAATCCGGCGTGGCGCTCGGCCAGGAACTGGGCGATGAGATCCAGCGTCAGGTCATGGCTGCCGATAGCCACGATGGAGCGATCGATATCTTGCGGCCGGCGGTAGAGATGGACGGTGACGGCTGCTCCGGCCTCCGCGCCTTCGCTGAAACGTGGAATGCGGACGATGCCGTCGGCGCGCACCAGTGACGTGATGACCCCCGCACCGCGACTGATAGGTGTGACGGTGTAGCCGTCATCGACCTTGCCGACGATGACCCGCACGTAATCATCATCTCCGGTATGCGACACAAGTTTGCGGGTTAGCTTGCCGGTTAGCATCGGCGGCTCATGGGGCTGCCGGCCCTGCCAGCAAGCCAGCAGCGGCTCGACAAAGATCTCGCCGGTCAGCGTCGCGCTGACCGGATAGCCGGGCACGCCGATAATCGGAGTGACAAGTGACGAGTAATGAGTGGCGAGTTCGTCATTCGAAATCATTCCCAGCACCACCGGATGCCCCGGCCGGACGGCCACGCCGTGGACCAGCAACTGGCCCAGTGACTCGACGACATGGGCGGTGAAGTCCTCGCTGCCGGCCGAGGAACCGGCATTGAGCAAAATGAGGTCATGATCGCGCGCAGCTTCGCTAACAGCCGCCTGGATGGTTTCGAAATTGTCGGGGACGATGGGCAGGCGCGCCGGCAGGCCACCCCAATTCTCAACCTGGGCCGCCAGCACCAGCGAGTTGTATTCGATGATCCGGCCGGGCGGCGGTTCGCCCGCTTCGACGGCCACCAGTTCCGAGCCGGTGGGGATGATGGCTACGCGCGGCTTGCGGTAGACGGCGACCGTCCCATGACCCGATCCGGCCAGCGCGCCCAGATCGACCGGACGCAGGCGGTGGTTGGCAGGTAATACCAGTTCGGTGGCCACCATGTCCTCGCCCATCGGCCGGACATGGTGCCAGGGCGGCACTGCCGCGCGTATCTCGATCCCCGCCCGGCCGTCGTCCAGCGTCACCGGCGGGGCGTGTTCGATCATGACCACGGCGTTGGTCCAGCCCGGCAGCGACTGACCGGTGTTGACGGGTTGGGCGATGGGACGCTCGCCCGGTGACACGGAATTGCAGTCTGCGGTCTGCGGTCCATGGCCTAGCAGCGCGGGATCTGCCAGCTCAAACCGCACCGACCGCGTCTCCGTCGCGCCCACAGTGTCCTCGGCGCGCAGGGCGTAGCCATCCATGGCCGCGGCGTGGTAGTGGGGCGAAGAAAGCCGCGCCCAAACGGCTTCGGCCGTCACCCGGCCGTTAGCTTCGCTCAACGGAACGACTTCGCGGCCGAGCGGCGCCCACAGATCGGCGGCTTCCAACGCGTCGCGAAAAGCGGCCCAGGCTTCATCGAGAGGAATATCTTCGAGGTAGAATTTACGTTGCATGACAGTGATTATTGCTTCTCCAATACTAGCAGATGTGACAGCCCCAAGAAGGCCAGCGACGTGCCTTCGGCCGCGTAAAGCACTCGCCGGATTAGCCCGCCCACCCTCGGCCAACGCTCGACAATGTTGTCGTAGCCGCCGAAGATGCGGCCGTAATACAGCTCGCGCACCGGCAGCCCGGCGAACAGGCGACGCAGGCCGCTGGCGGTGTAGGCCCGCACGTGAGGAGTCAAGCGGTCGCGCCACGTGTCGGGCAGGTAATTGACCAGAGGGATGTTGCCGAACTTGTACTCGCCGCGCCAATAGATGCCATGTTGCTCCACCGGGTACCAGCGATTGGGAGCGAAGATGGCGATCCGGCCGCCGGGCCGCAGCGCGCGCACCATTTCGGCCGCGCAAGCGACATCGTCCACCACATGCTCCAATACCTCGTTGCTCAGGATGAAATCGAAACTATCGTCGGCGAAGGGCAATTGCTCGCCGATCCCCAGCACGATGCCGTCGGCCCTGCTCAAGGCGATGATGGCCCGGTCGTGCTCCACTTCCAGGCCAATGCGCAGGCTGTCGGGGTTGGCCCAACCGCAAGCTTCCAGCCAACTGCCCAGACCCGCGCCGTTGTCGAGGATACGGCCGCTCAGGTCGGTCCAGCGCCGGATCATCGCCAGTCGCCGCTCCTGGCCCGACCGCCAGACATAGCTCGGCTCGCCGCGTTCGGCGGCTTTATCGGAGTGGGTTCCTGTATAGGTCATAGATTAGGTACCCTCCAGCATTTCCCGGACGTAGGTCCGCGCCGCCTCCGCGCCGGCGGCCATTTGCGGCCGGATGCGTTCGTATAGATCCAGCGGGATGGCGCCGCGCGGCGGATCGACGATGGCGTACCGGTTCAGAAAGGCTTCGACATCTAGCGGGATATCGGCGGGGCTGATGTCATCGGTGATGGCCCCGTGCCAACCCCTGGCCCGCGCCAGCAGGTAGGCCGCTTGCGTCTCGCTGACTGTGCCGACGCAATCGGCCGGTTTATTGCCTTCCAGGCCCAGCATCTTGCGCAAGATCGACCGGTTGCCGGGAATATCGAACAGGTTCTTGTCGAACATCTGGTGCACCACTTCGTCGTCCAGATAGGCCACCAGATGCAGCCACACATACAGGCACTTGGCGCACTTGCCGCACCACGGCTTCACCTGGGCGCAGGAATGGGTGTCGATCACGGCGTCCCGATCGCCGGTCAGCAGGCTGAAGACGGTGATGTCGTTGATGGGGCGCAACAGGTGAAAGAAACTCAGATCGGTGGCGATCTCGGCCCGGATGTAGTCATGGAGCAACGTCTCGG
>JAWOHK010000138.1:0-15180 GCA_046485205.1 Chloroflexota bacterium
GGCGACGGGCCAGGCCTTGGGCCACATCGATGTCGAGCAGTAAAGTCAAGTCCGGTTTCAAGCCCCCTGTTGCCAATTCGGTAAGTCCTTCCAGAACCTCCATGTCAATCCCACGGCCATAACCCTGGTAAGCCATCGTGCTATCCGCGTAACGATCGCATAGAACAATTTTTCCCTCAGCTAGCGCCGGGCGAATAACTTCCTCGACCAGTTGGGCCCGAGAAGCAGCGTAGAGTAAAACTTCAGTTATCGGCCGCATAGCGGTATTTGCGGTGTCATGCAAGCAGACGCGAATCTGATTGCCAATGATCGTTCCACCCGGTTCCCGCGTCGTTTCAACCGTGAAGCCATTCCTACGCAAAAAATCGGCCAGCGGTCGTACCTGGCTGGATTTACCGGCCCCTTCCGGTCCTTCAAGCGTGATAAACATCACCGCCCGTTACTCATTCCGCGCGGTGCTGAAGATGCGAACATGACGATACGGCTCGCGGCCGTAACTATGCGAGACCAGGTTGGCTTGGCGCACCATCTCGTGTTGGTAGCGACGAATAGCGGAACCGACAGGACGCAAATCAATGCTGGGTTGGCCGGATTGGACCATGGCGATGGCTCTTTCGGCCTCGGCGATGGCCGATTCAAAAGGGTCAGATGCGGCGACCTCCAGATTTAAAGCCTCGGCCAAAAACCGTTCCATCTGGCTGACCGTATTGGCCCGCAAAACATAAACCGACACACCTCGTTGCTCGGCATCGCTGATCAACCGGCGTCGTTTGCGATAATAGCTTTTCAGCGTGACCAACACATCTGCTTCGTCCAGGGTTTCGGCCACAATTAACTTTACGCCAAGATGCTTGGCCGCTTGATACAGGCGATTTCTGGCAACTCCGTAGGCAAACACCCGAATGGATCGGGGATTGCTTTTGGTCTCGTCACCATTGGTGTTATTTCCACGTGTCTGGTCATTAACCTCCCATCCGGGTGTCACCATTTCCCGGTTCGAGGGAGCGGCCGGTAAAAGCACTCCATTGTCCGGTTTGCCGACCGAGGTTGAAAGGGTACGCACTTCACGGCCGCCTCGTCCTTCGCGACTGCCACGGTTGGCTCGCCGGCCGGTTACAGCCGCGGAGGTTACAACCAGCGTTTGTCGCTCGGAGCGAATCGTCCGTTCCTCATCGATAAATCGAAGTTCAACCGGGATCACTTCCCCGCGTAACATCGCATCAACCGAGGTCGTTACATCACGATGAACGAGCAATCGCTGACGGTCCTGCATTTCCAGCAATACATCAAATGTTGGTGGCGCGCGGCGCTCCAACACCGTTTTTTGGGTTCCTCGCCGGCGAGCTTCCTCATCGGAAAGTGTGACGCTTTCAATACCGCCGACCAGGTCTGATAATGTGGGGTTCAGGAGCAGATTTTCCAGCGTGTTGCCGTGAGCAGTGCCGATGAGTTGGACGCCCCGCTCATTGATTGTGCGCGCCGCTTCAGCCTCTCGCTCCCGCCCGATCTCATCAATGACGATCACTTCCGGATTGTGATTCTCGACTGCCTCGATCATTGTTTCGTGCTGGTGCGAGGGGCGTGGGACTTGCATGCGCCGGGCACGTCCCACAGCCGGATGGGGAATATCGCCGTCCCCGCCAATTTCATTGCTGGTATCGACAATGATAACGCGTTTCTTTTCAGCCAGAACACGCGCCATCTCACGCAACATCGTCGTTTTACCGACGCCGGGACGACCCAGAATCAAAATGCTGTGACCCTCAGCGATGATGTCTTCAATGATATCGATCGTGCCATAGACGGCTCGACCCACCCGACAGGTCAGGCCCACGACCTGGGCACGTCGATTCCGAATCCCAGAGATGCGATGGAGGGTACGGGCAATTCCGGCACGGTTATCGTCATCAAAATCGCCGATCCCATCAACAACCTGTTCAATTTCCTCTGAGGTAACCTCAGTCTCGCGCAACATAAACTCGCCATCAGTGAATCGTGCCGAGGGAATTCGGCCGAGGTCCATGACGATTTCCAGTAATTCCTCGGAACGCCCCAGATTTTCGACACTTTCCCGAATACTCCAGGGCAAGACATTAAGAAGTGTGCGTAAGTCTTCGTGTGACTGTTTTGGATCCATTGATACCTGTAAACGCCTCGTCCTCCTCTTTCATCACGAACGGTTCGGAACCGCGTACAAAGGTGGACGGGGCAGAAATTCCTTTTCCTTCTAAAGCGATAGCCTTATCAGCCATCATTCGCGGCAAGGGGTGAACGGTGTGACGCACCATTACCGCCTGGCTGCCAAAAATTGAAAACCCACATTGATCCAGCGCGCTGGGCAACCAACTTTCATAACGCCGGACACAACAATATACAATCTCCGGTTCGGTCGCGAAGGCAACCCGCAAGGCGGCAATGACGATAGCCTCCGCCTCAGCTTCTGCATCCGGATGGATAAAAAAGCGCAGCCAGGTCGCGACCGCTCCTTTATGAAAGTGAACGGCCGCAGCTATGTTGCCCCGGTCGCGTATCACCCAGTTTTCACCCTCATCAATTGGCGGCATCGGTTCAACCAATTGTACCAGCCGCGGGACCGTATTGGCATATAACAACTGTATATCCCAATCATCGCTCATATGCCGGCGAACCAGCTCAAGCGCAGGCAGGTTTCGTGACTGAAAAGACGAAGGCTTGATCGCCCAGATATCCTGACGGGTATAAACTGCGAATCCTGCGCGTCTGAGAATCAATAATTCTGGGCTGAGTTCATCAACCTCAGCAATGATATGGTGAATGCCATATTGGCCCACATAGGCCACTGCCTCATCAAGCAAATCCAGCCAGATAGCGCAATCCTGATTGACTGTTATAGAACCCGATTCCATAGAGCCCGACTCCGGAACTGAGTCGCAACGCGGGCTGATGTGTAGCAGATACGCCTGTTTACCGTGTCCCAACCGCAACTGAATAAAACCGGCTTTTTCCCCAGCATTCTTTTTCCAAACAAACGTGGGGAATTCACCGCCTATTAACATATTCATGATTGCGCCGCGTAAGGGATGGAAGTTCTCGGCTAGGGCGGATACTGTGTGCAGAGGAATGCCACGCTCACCCAAACGGCGAATCAAGGCCAGATCGCGCAGATCGAAGGGCCGAACCATTAAACCAAGTTTATCAATCCAGTATCCGTTCGGCAAGTGGCTCACCTGGCTCTGTCATTTATGCCCATGCTAAATCCTTGCTCAAGTTATCGATAGGTGCCACTCTCATTTACCGCCTAATTAATTAGTCAATGACTTAGCAATACTGTAAATTTTGCTATACTCAATCTTGAAATGTTATCTAGTTCAAGCCCGAAGGAGCCTCTTTATGACATCCCTCATTCTCACCGTTAGAGAGAGTATCCGGTATCGCGGGCGCAGCGGACAGTATAGTTGGCTGGCGCACCGAATTTCAGGACTGGCAATCCTCTCATTCCTGGTCATCCATGTTTGGGACACGGCCAATGCCTATTTTTGGCCCCAGGCTTATGCATGGTCCCTGGCAATATTCAAGTTCCCTTTGTTAGCCCTGGGCGAGGTCGGTGTGATGGCTGCTGTTCTTTACCATGCCTTCAACGGCATTCGGATCACCATCCTCGATTTCAAACCGGAATGGTGGCGATTTCAACGAAGCAGTTCGATCTTTACCTGGACGCTCTTCTTTGTCGCCTTCGTACCGGCCGCTCTGTTCATGTTAAGCGGCTTGGTGACTCATTGTGTCGATTTGGCCGCGGTAGGTGATAGTTGCCTCCGGATTCCGCCTTACAGCGAATTTGCTGAATTCGTCCGGTAAAGGACCAGAGCAGGAGACATTACCAATGGCAACAATAACGGAAAAATCAACCGATAATGTTACGATACGCCGCGTTCAACTGGAAAGAAATTTCGAACGGTACGCCTGGTTGTTCATGCGTCTCTCCGGCGTGGCCATGCTCATTCTGGCCGTGGGTCACATGGTCATCCAGCATATCCTTAATAGTTCGGCCAACTTGACTCTCTATTTTGTGGCCCAGCAATGGAGCAGCTGGGGTTGGAAAGCCTTTGATATCGCCCTTTTGTGGCTGGCTATTCCTCATGGCATCCGCGGACTTTTCAACATCTTGACTGACTATGTTCACAATCCGGGGCTCAACCGCCTATTCGCAATCCTTCTGGCAATTTTCGTCGTCATTACCGTCATTTGGGCGACGTTCGCCATCGCGATGTTCGATCCCACGCGATTTCGCTGAGCCGATAACTATCTCGACCAGAGGCTATTATGAAAACACACGTCTATGATGCGGTCATTGTCGGAGCCGGCGGAGCCGGCCTCATGGCCGCGCTCTATGCCAGTCGGGGAGCGAACGTGGCGGTTCTCTCCAAGCTTTATCCGACACGCTCTCACACGGGCACCGCCCAAGGCGGCATCGGCGCCGCGCTCGGTAACCTGGAAGAAGACCGGTGGGAATGGCATGCCTATGATACCGTCAAAGGGTCTGATTATCTGGCCGATCAGGATGCCGTGGATATCCTGTGCCAAGAAGCGATCGATGTTGTGATCGAACTGGAACATATGGGGTTGCCGTTTGATCGTTTGCCGAACGGCCGAATTTCCCAACGGCGATTTGGGGGACACACCAACAACGAAACCGGCAAACCAGTCATGCGAGCTTGCCATGCCGCCGATCGCACCGGCCATATGATCCTGCAAACGCTTTACCAACAATGCATTAAAAATCAGGTCAATTTTTTTGATGAATTTCACGTTGTCGACCTCATTCGTGTCGATGATTCCGTACGTGGTGTGATCGCTTATGAAATTGCCACCGGCGAACTCCATGTCTTCCACAGCAAGGCGGTTAATTTCGCCACCGGTGGCTGGGGACGTTGCTGGGACGTGACCTCCAACGCCCATTCACTCACCGGGGACGGATCGGCCATCTGTTTGCGACGCGGGGTGCCAATGGAGGATATGGAATTCTTCCAGTTCCACCCGACCGGGATTTATAAGCTGGGCATTTTGATCACCGAAGGGGTTCGAGGCGAGGGCGGCATTCTGCTTAACGGTCAGGGTGAGCGGTTTATGGAGCGTTATGCTCCGACGATCAAAGACCTGGCCAGCCGGGATGTCATCAGCCGGGCGATATTTTTAGAAATTCAAGCCGGTCGTGGCGTAAACGGACAAAACTACGTCCATCTTGATGTCACACCGGAGACAGTCAACAAATACAACGAGCTGGCCGGCGACCCCAAGCGCATTGATCGTGCTTATATCGAAGCCAAGCTGCCTGATATCGCTGACTTCACCCGTACCTACTTAGGTATCGATCCGGTTAGTGAACCTATGCCAATCCAGCCGACAGCCCATTATGCGATGGGGGGCATCCCCACGGATGTCGATGGTCGCGTGGTCTTAGGACCGAATAACAAAGTATTAAATGGCCTTTACGCGGTGGGCGAAGCCGCTTGCGTGTCCGTCCACGGCGCAAACCGCCTGGGAACAAACTCGCTGGTCGATCTGGTCGTGTTCGGTCGCCGCTCTGGCAGGCACATGGCCGATTATTGCCAGCAGGCCGATACACTGAGGCTGCCAACCGGTGGCGGCCAGGAAGTTTATGGCGAACTGGAACGGATTCGAAATGGAAAAGGTGGAGTCAAGCCACATACGTTGCGCCGCCGCATGCAGCAAACGATGACCGATAACGTCGGCGTCTTTCGTATCGAAGAAAACATGTCCAAAGCCATCGAAGATTTACGTGAGATTCGCCACGACTTCGATCATAACCTGCAGATCGATGATAAGGGTAATCAGTATAATACCGATCTACTTGAAGCCTGGGAGTTAGGGTGCTTGCTGGAACTGGCCGAAGTAACCGCCATCTCGGCCTGTGCCAGACGGGAAAGTCGGGGCGGTCACGCCCGGGATGATTATCCGGAACGCGATGATGTCCACTGGTTGAAGCACTCCTTATGTGATAAAGACGAATTCGGCAATTACTCGCTCGATTATAAACCGGTCGTCCTCGGCCGTTATGAACCAAAGAAACGCGTCTATTAAGAGGAGACGATAATGCAAGCGAAATTACGCATCCGGCGGTTTAACCCGGAGATTGATAAAAAACCATGGTGGGGGGAGTACCTGTTGGAAGATGTCGAACGCAGTGACTCTGTCCTCGACTTGTTACACCGCGTAAAATGGGAACAAGACGGCACGCTAACCTTGCGGCGCTCCTGCGCCCACGGCGTCTGCGGTTCCGATGCCATGCGCATTAACGGTGTCAATGCACTGGCCTGCAAAACGCTGGTAACCAGGCTTGCCGGTAAGGATGATAAGCTCAAAATTCAGGTAGAACCGCTTCTTGGTTTACCCCTGGTAAAGGATTTGGTCGTCGACATGGAACCGTTCTTCGAGCAATATCGATCTGTGTTGCCATATTTGATCACTGATGAAGCGGTACCTGAAGACGGTCGCGAGCGGTTGCAGTCGCCGGAAGATCGGGCGCGCTTCGATGATACGACGAAGTGTATCTTGTGTGCGGCTTGTACCACCTCCTGCCCCAGCTTCTGGGCCGATGATCGTTACGTTGGCCCGGCGGCTATTGTTCAAGCCCATCGATTTGTTTTTGACAGCCGGGATGAGGGATTCGAGGATCGATTGGAAATAATGAGTGATACTTTCGGGGTCTGGCGCTGCCGGACAATATTCAATTGCACTTCCGCCTGCCCGCGAGATATTGAGGTGACCGAGGCTATCGCCGAAGTCAAGATGGCCATCACATCTGGAAAAGTCTAAATTTCAATAGAAAACCCGGCGCACTGCCGGGTTCAGGTTAATTAAAGACCAATCTCTTGAAGGAGATTGGTCTTATTAATTTCCGTTTGGGCTCGGAGCCGGCCAAACACCATTTTCGAGCTTCAATCCGGCGGGCACAGGGATGCATTGGTGGGTCGGGTTATGGAAATGGACATCTCCCGCGAGGAATACCCTTGGTCCAAACTCAAACTCGCCTTCCACACGGAGACGATCGCAATGGCGCAATGAGGGTGGGCCGGCGGGAAAATGTTGGTCGAGTAGTCCAACGAAGCGATAAAAATTCGGATCTAGTTCTACTGTGGGAGGAATTCCGGCTCTCACGGGATCAAGAACCACGTGATGTTCGGCCGTCAGCGCATAGGCGTCGGAACGAATGGCCAGCAAATCATCAGTCTTTTTGACCGGTGCAAACCGCGAGCGCGGCACGCGAATCGCTTCTGCATTTTCAAACACAGCTATGGCCGACCCCATAGCCGTCTCCAGTTGATAAACCGGTTTTGAAGCTTCGTCGCGGGGATCAATCGTTTTCCGATTGCGAATCATTGGCAATCCCAATAAACAATTCCGTTCGCGCAACACCCTTCTGATGGACGGTAAATGGAGCCAAAGATTGTTGGTATTAAAAAATCTGTGGTGTTCAATGTCCTGAAATGTCTCGAGATCTTCGGCCGGGCACTGGGCGATTTCCCGCAGAACCAGTTGTCCATCCAGCCGTTGAGCCAAGTGGCCTCCCTTGCGATCGGCCGCTGTTCGGTCGGCGACTTCCATTAGGAATGGCAGCCGTTTTTCGATCATGTAGCCCAGTATCCCTGGATCAAACACAGAGCCTAGATTGTCCGCGTTCGAAACAAAAGCATATTCATAGTCTTGGTCCAGCATTTTGTCTAAGAGACCACTGGTCTCCAGAGCCGTGTAAAGATCACCATGTCCTGGCGGACACCATTCCAAATCCTTATCCTCCGGCCAACTAGCCGGACTTGAATCATCAACATTTATCTTAGGTTGTTTGTGCTGGAGAAAGCTGCGCGGCAACTCGCCCGGTAAATCCTCGTAGCGGGCCAGAGATGCCAATGATTCCTCGTTCGTCGCGAAGCTATTCATCAGGACTAGCGGCGAACCAGCCTGGATAGCCTGACGGGCAATGATATCCAGAAAGTTCAGCCCATCTTTGACTATTAAGAGCGACTTGGCCGCAGTCAAGCCCATACTCGTACCTAAACCGCCATTCAGCTTGATGATCACTGTGCGCTGAGCTGCCTCTATACCCAATTGAACGAGACGTTTCGGCAGAGCCTCTGAATCATCCAGCGAGCCAACGGGTTGGATCTGAGACTCTGGGATCATGCCGTCTTCGCCTGCCACCAGACGGTCAAAGTAGTAGGCAAAATTACGGATGAATATATCCGGCAAGCCTTCAGCCTCCATTCGTTTGGCAAAGGGTTCAAAATGCAACGGATATCCTGTCATACAAACTCCTGAAACAACGAGCAATCTTACTCGGAAGATTATTTTTACAGATATCCTTTTTACACGCCAAGACTTACCGGAGCTCTTAAGGTTTGGTACGCCGACTTCGCTGTTGTCCGGGTCGTAAAACTAGGAGCGCCGCCAACCCGAACCCTGCACCAATCAGTCCAATCCACAGCAAAATCGTCATAGACGAAGGCTGGTCACTGGACTGCTTGATGGAAAGCAAATAGGCCGGTTCCATTTGTTCAGGCGATGTACTCAATATTGTCTGAAACGCGGATGGACAGTCCGCCCCATCGGCGAAGAAAATGATCAGATCGCGCAGCGATTTTTCACCATATCCTTCAACGATATAAGCGACCAACGCTTCGCTTTGGGCAATGGCCAGATCGCTATCAATCGTAGATATCACACAAAATTCAGGCAACGGTAGGGTGGTCCCATTGGCGACCGCAGCGTTTAGTGAATTTATGAGCAAGGGATCCGCTTGCCCTTCCACAACTCTAGACAGCCCGGTTGTCAGCCATGCCGGGACTCTGGATGCAAACTGTCCCACTGCTTGATAGAGCATCAAATCAACTAATCCGCGCGACAACTCTTGTCGGAGTTCGGTGTCGGCCGTTCGCGGATTGACGACCGTAACCAACACAACGCCAAGATCAGGATAGGACTGGCCCACCTCATACTCCCGGCCTGCCAGACGAAGCGCGGCACTAAGGTCGGCCGACGATGGGTAGATATAAATATCAAAAGGCAGGATGTAATCGAGCGGAAGAAGCCGGCCGATGGCCGGCAACATCTCGAGCGCAATGGTTCTGGCTTGCTCCCCCAGGCTTTCATCTTCGCCCGTCCAGTGAATCCGCACGCTCCCGCCCCCTAACTCGTCAATTACTCTAATCTGGCGCCAGCTAAACTGGTCATCCACATAATTCATCACCTGCGCCGGGGCTCCCAATGTTGAATTATCCGCACGCTCTAATTCCCACCAATAGGTTATGGCCCCGAAGGGAGGCAGGCGGGTCTGGGTCAAATCAAGAGCATAGGATGCTTCGATTTCATTCCCCGGCGCGAAGGGCACCTTGACCGCATAAGAATCCGGCGAAGTACCCAGGCGAAAATATAAGGTAATTTTATTGACATCCCCGACATTTCGCGCATCCAGATTAAAGCGCATGGATTGGCCGTAACTATACTCGGCCGTTGAGCGCAATTCGGTCTGCTCAACCTGAGCAACCACGGGGGAAATAAAAACAAAGGAGAGGCCTAAGGTGAAGCCAAATATCCAGATTCGAACCAGACGAAGCGACCAGATACTCATAGGCCCAACAGGCTGATCGTCGCGGCAATTGTCAGCGGGCTGATCAGCGTCGAAAAAACTACTATACGCGCCATCGTAGAAGTCGGCAAGCCGAACTCAGTGGCCAAGATGATACAAATAACGGCCGTCGGCATGCTATTCTCAATGATCATACTACTGCGGTTTAACCCTTCCAAACCGATGAGGGAAGCGACGGCAAAACCAACGAGTGGACCGCCAATCAGGCGCAGGCTTACTGCCGGCCATACGAAGCCGTCTGACTCTCCTCTTTGCATATCGGCGATTTGCATACCCAGGATGATAAGCATCACCGGGATAGCGCCTGCTCCGGCAACCGTAATGCCGCTCATAATCGGTTGGGGAATGGGGATGTTTAGCGAATAAACAACAATGCCCAGTATGGCAGCATAGACGGCCGGTAAGCGGCTCATGCGCTTGAGAGAACCGCGCCATGATGTCTGGCCCATGGAGGCAATCAAAACGCCGATGGTATAAACCAAGACCGTGCTGGTAACGAAGAAAACTACGCCTCGAACGAGACCGTCTCCCCCGTAGCGTAATTGCAGGAGCGTGAGACCGTAGTTCCCGCCATTTACAAACATGGCGGCGATCATCACCGTTGCGGTCTCCACCCGTCCTAAACGCAAAAGGCGGGTCAGACCAAAGGCCAACCCGCCTATCAGCAAGATGCTGATAAATGAAAATGTAACCATCTCTATTAATTCTTCACCCGGTAGGCGCGAATTAACCAAAGACGAGAAAACGAGACACGGACTTAGGACATTGAATACGAGGCTGGTCAATGTGCCGATGTGGAGACCATAGCGTCGCCGCAAAAAAAAACCAAACGACGCCACCAGCATGATCGGCAGGATATTCTGTGTTAGAACGCCAAGGAATACATTCAATTGAGCCTTAACTCATCCAGGAGATCATCATCTTCATCTTGGGAGTAGGCTAACAGATCAAATTCTCCGGCCATCCAATCCATATTGTCCAGAGCCTCATCGATCACATCGTAGAACTCTTCGAAGTCAGGATCTTCGCTAAGGTTCGAGAGAATTTGCATGGCTCTCTCTCCCCCGATTTGCCCCAGGGAATGAATCGCTGTCAGGGTCACATCGATATCCTCATCGACAAGTAATTGCTGCAGCGCGTCGATAATCTGGCTATCTCCGATAGCTCCGGCGGCTCTGGCTGCTTCGGCGCGCATTTCAGAGGATGAGTTCTCAAATTCATCCTCCAAAATCGACAGCCAGCGGCTGTCGGCCGTATTGCCCATGGCAAAGACAGCGCTTAATTGTAATTCAAAAGGCCCGCTCTCATAAGCATCGGTAATGAAATCTTCGATGCGTGATTTGCCAGCGGGGGCCATTGCTTCGAGGGCCGCCCGCTTCACCTGGATGGAAGTGTCCGGTCTCTCGTATTCGTCCATCAGAACTTTGACGATCGGCTCCGTGTGAATGACCTCCAATTCACCCCACTCACCCAGCAGAACATAATGGGCCAAAGCCCGGGCCGCACCCGCACGTACGTCCGGATCAACATCATGCTGCAATATGCCGAGAATCGAGGGAATGAGACTCGTATCGGTAGAATCCCAGACGACATCCAGTGCGGCCAATCGAACGGCCGCATCCTCATCTTCAAAGAGGGAGCGGCTTACGGTATCAAAATTGACCAGATAACTTTCCTCGGAGATATCGACCATATGGCGAGTGATTGACACACGACGCTCCCGACCAACCGTGGGCCAGGTCTTTCGGAATTCGGCAATCTCATAGGGGGACAGATCAGAGAGTCGGTAAATCAGGTGGATGGGCAGGTTTTCATTTTCAAATAGAGACGTTAAAACCTGCTCAAAGGTGAGTTCGTTATTTTCGTTCATCATAAAACAGTAAGGCCGCCGTCCGTAGACAACGGCCGACAAGGTGAGACTTCAATTTGCTCCTTACTGAATCGGAATAATCGGATTGATAATGTCCTGGACGATCAAAACGGCCATAAGCGCTAACAAGACTAGCATGCCAATGACGTGAACCATCCCTTCACGTTCAGGTTCAATGCGCCGGCCACGCACAGCCTCGATTAACACGAACATGATACGGCCACCGTCTAACGCCGGAATGGGTAAAAGATTTGTCAAGCCCAAAGCCACGCTGATAAAGGCCGTAATCGAGAGAATCGGGTAGAGATTACGACTTGAAGCCGAGGTTTCGGCCGCTTCTCCGGCGATCTGGCTGATACCAACGATGCTGACCGGCCTCGCTTCCTGTGCTGTAATTTCTCCGCTCATCAACATTGACGGCAGCCGGCCATAAAGCGTGATGTACTCCCACATAAAACCGAAAGAACCACTCACTGCTTCGATGGGATTGCGCCCGACCCTTGGCCCGGCCCCTAGGCCTATACCAAGCGGCCCCTCAGTTGCCGGATCGTATTCACCGTCACGCCTCGGTGTGATTTGAATCGTCTGCCGCGAGTCGTCGCGGGCGATAAGCAAATCAACTGGTATTCCGGCCTTGTCATAGATCGTATTAACCAGCGAGCCAGGATTGATCACAATTCGGCCGTCAATTTCAAGAATGATATCACCCGATTGCAAGCCGGCTGTGGCGGCCGGCGAGCCGGGATTGACATCATTGATCTGAATAGCCGGTGACCCTAATACCAACGCCAACCAAAACAAGAAGATAGCAAAGAGGAAATTAGCACCTGAACCGGCTGCCAAAACAAACAATCGGGCTCGTTTGGAAGCCCCTGCCAGACCACCGGGCACATTGGGGTCATCCTCCCCGGCAGGCCGGACGAATCCACCCAGTGGAATCCAGTTCAGAGAGAAAATTGTACCGCCGCGCTCGAACAACTTGATGGCGCGTGGCGGTAAGCCAAAACCGAATTCGTCGATGCGAATTCCGGAAAGCCGGGCGGCCAAGAAATGGCCCATCTCGTGAATGAGAACAATCGGCGTCAAAACAATTAGAAAGCCGCCAATCCACCATATAACATTTGGAATTTCCATAAAATAGTACCCCAGACTGCGCGTTCATTTTGTACAGTCGCTGACAGGTAGAAGTGGCCAGTCGACCATAAAAATCGAACCGATTTGATTATATTCCTTCGAGACGACCGATCGCAAGGGGTTGGTTCCTGATCTAACAGCATTCTAACCGGATTCCCTGTCGATTCATCCAGGATTCATCTGGCATAGCTGTTGTCGTAAGTGCCTTAATACTAACGTTATCTTGCTTGACAGTCCTGACAATCTCACCTAATCTTGAGGTCAACAATTGAATATCGGGCAGTCACTCGGCTCCAGTGTGACTGTCCGAGGGGCGTGACAGCGCATGGCCCGTCTATCCGGACGGGTGACGAGGATGGAGGTTTCTCGTGGCGACACGGGACTAAGCCGGCAAATAGTCAGGCCGGTGAAAATCGACAGATCAGCGGATGCCTCCCAGGGTCGATCACACTCTGCACTTTTGCCCTTTCAAGCCTGCCGGGCGTTCAAACCGGTACGGGTAACCGGCCGACAAAGCGCCAGGCAAGTGGTCAACGAATTGCACATATCCGAAGGGGCGTCCCCAGTCAATATCACATTTGGGTACGCCAATATTCTATACTCGCTCGCCGGTCGGCGGGGGCCACGCATTGAACTGTAGGGCCCACACGGAGCATCCGCGGGATCGGCACGTGCTCGACTCGAATACGGAGGTTAATCATGTGTGGTATTGTCGGCTACATCGGGGCAAAACAGGCCCCGGAAATCGTGATGCAAGGGCTAAAACGGCTGGAATATCGAGGATATGACTCGGCCGGAATTGCCGCCATTAACGGTGATGGGCGTGTCGACATTCGTCGCGACGCCGGAAAGTTATCGAACCTGGAATCCCTGCTCCATGATGTGCCCATAGCAGGGACGGTCAGTATTGGCCACACGCGGTGGGCAACTCATGGAGCCCCCAATCAACAAAACGCTCACCCACACACCAGCATGAACGGCCGAGTTGTTCTGGTGCATAATGGCATTGTGGAGAATTTTCAAGAGATTCGTGAGGAGCTCGCAGTGGAAGGCGTCACGTTTCAGTCAGAAACGGATACTGAGGTAATCGTCCAACTGGTTGAACGCTATATGTCCGCGGGAATAGGTCTGGTTGAGGCGGCGCGAAAAACTCTGCACCATCTGGAAGGTGCTAATGCCGTCGTTCTGATGAGCGCTGATGAACCCGAACACCTGGTATGCGCGCGCATAGGCAATGCCGGTGGGATTACTGTCGGCATTGGCGATGGCGAAATGTTCATCGCCTCCGATATTCCGGCCATCCTCGAGCATACCCGGCAAATGGTCTTCCTCGATAGCCACCAGATGGCCGTTGTCAGTCGCGATGGCTGCCTGGTAACTGACCTGGATGGGCATTCCAAACAGGTGGAAGTTCATACCATCGCCTGGGACCCGGTCAGCGCCGTAAAAGGCGAATACAAGCACTTCATGCAAAAAGAGATCTTCGAGCAACCACGAGCGTTGATCGACACGCTTGGCGGCCGGCTCGACTTCGAACATAACCGCATTAATTTGCCGGAACTGAACCTGACGCCGGAATTAGTCGACAGGCTTGGGAAAATGTTTATCGTCGCCTGCGGAACGAGCTATTACGCCGGACTGGTTGGTAAGTTCATGATCGAGACGATCGCCCGTGTGCCAGTCGAAGTGGAATATGCGTCCGAGTTCCGGTATTACAATCCCATCATCGACGAGAAGACGGCCGTCCTGGCCATTACCCAGAGCGGTGAAACGGCCGACACCCTGGCTGCGGTTCAACAGGCCCGTTCCCAGGGAGCTACCTTGTGGGCTCTCGTCAATACCATCCGCAGCCAAACGATGCGCCAGTCGGATGGATATATCGCCATGCATGCCGGACCTGAGATCGGTGTCGCCAGCACCAAGGCCTTCACCGCCTCACTGGCCAATCTATACCTGCTGGCTTGTAAGTTAGGCGAAATGCGGTCTATCCTCACCTCTGATCAACTGGCACAGCTTGCCAGGGATGCGGCTCGCTTGCCCGCTCTCGCCGGGCGTGTTCTGGATCAGGACGAGAGCTATCAGGAATTAGCCGATCTCTTTTTCAAGGCTACAAACTTTCTGTTTTTGGGTAGGGGAATCAACTATCCGATTGCCATGGAAGGGGCGCTAAAACTCAAGGAGATCAGCTATATTCACGCCGAAGGCTATCCGGCCGGTGAGATGAAGCACGGACCGATTGCCCTGATTGATGACAACATGCCCGTATTGGCAATCGTCACGCGCGATGGCTTGTACGACAAGATGATCAGCCAGGTGCGGCAGGCCAAAGCCCGCGGCGGTATCGTCATCGCCTTGGCAACCGAAGGAGACGAAGCCATACGTGCTGAAGCTGACCATGTGATCTATGTGCCTGAGGCTTCCCCCCTGCTGGCTCCCATTATCAACGTAATCCCCTTACAATTACTCAGCTATCACATCGCAGTGAGGCGCGGGGCGGATGTGGACCAACCGCGTAACCTGGCCAAAAGCGTGACCG
>JAWOHK010000145.1:0-3708 GCA_046485205.1 Chloroflexota bacterium
TTACAGCCGATATCGGCATCGTCATCATTCACGAAGAACCCTACGCGGAAGGAGTAGGCGACAGGGCCGATTTGAATTTAACGGCCGAACAAGTGGCCCTAATCGAGAGCGTGCGGGCGCGCAGCCAAAGAGTGGCGGTCTTGCTCCTCACCGGGCGGCCGCTCATCATCGCCGATCACCTCCATCTGGCCGAAGCCTGGGTAGCCTGCTGGTGGCCGGGTAGCGAGGGGTTGGGGGTTGGCGAAGTTATATTCGGCCGGGAGCCATTCA
Organism: Chloroflexota bacterium; assembly: GCA_046485205.1. GTDB lineage: Bacteria > Chloroflexota > Anaerolineae > Promineifilales > Promineifilaceae > Promineifilum. The sequence continues at coordinate 271 of JAWOHK010000145.1, forward strand.
GCGGGCGTTTGCCGCTAGACTGGCCGTGCGCGATGGGCGACATCCCTACCGGTGACATTCTGTTCCCGCGAGGGTTTGGATTATCAGTAACCTGAGGCCAGGCGTTGGGGTGGGGTGTTGGTTGAGCAACTACCGGCACCGGCCAATTCAGAGCATGAAAAAACGCCTGGTCCCGGATGAGATCAGGCGTTTTTTACTTACAGGTGTCGGGACAGGATCAGGCGGTTTTTTCAACCGCTTCGCTTTTCTCCTCCTTGGGGTGGCGAATTCGCCAGAGGATGAAGAGACCGGCGGCGATCAGGGCGATAGGCCACAGGTAGCCGAACCACTCGAGAATGTTCATGAAGACACCACCAAACAAGACGGATAGGCCAACCAGGCCGATGATGCTCCCGGGGATGAGCGCCCACCAGTGCTTATCGTGGGTGAAGATGATGCTCATGACCGGTATCAGGAACCAGCCGGCGGCGAAGACGATCAGGAACCACCCGCCTTCATCGCCCGATAATCCGGAGACCCAGGGGGTGGTCATGAGGCCCACACCGGCGCCAATGCCGGTGAGGATGCCCCCGGGAATAAACCATCCCGACTCGCGAGTCAGGATACCGGCCACCATAAAGACAAGGCCCAGACCCAGCAACAAAAAGGTGCCGAATAGTTCGCCATATGAATCAGGGAGTAACTGGCCGACGAGGGCCAGAATACCGGCTAAAATCAGGATCACGCCGCCGATAACCGCGCCGTTTGCTTTCTTGTTCATTGTAACCTCCACTAAATTTCGCTCTAAACATTTCGCAAGGATGACTTCATCATACAGGGGACGGCGAGGGAGCACATCTATCGAAAGTAATAGTGTGGTCATGTTGTGGAGCATGACCTCTCAGAAATTGTCTGTCCAGACCAGATGAGGTAACCTAGAGAAAATTACTTAGGAAGTTCTACGCTCTCTTTACGTCCGGCCGTCGCTTAGCCGGATACAATAGAGGCTATGGTGTAATGGTAGTCTACAGGCAATAAATGACTGAAAAATTATCGTCGAAGCCGACGATGCAAATCCGGGAGGCGCTGAACGAATTGTTGCGCCGGAACGATTTGACGTCGGGTCGGGAGGTCGGCGAGATGTATCTGGGACCGGAGATATTCATCGCCCGGTTACGACGGCCGCAGGTGTTGGAGGGTAACTGGTCCGAAGTAGACGGGACGGTCGATCTCCTCGATCTGATTGACCAGCACCGCGAGAACGACGGGGCGGCGAGCCGATCGACCGCCGCACGCGAACATTCTTCCAGCCTGATTATTCCCGGGCAGCGATAAATGAGCGGCAACCTTTGAAGGTATCTTCCCTATAAAAGCCCCAACTCGCGCGCCTGCAGCGCCGCCTGGGTGCGATCGCGCACACCTAGTTTGCCCAAAATATTGGTGACATGATTCTTGACCGTACCTTCGGTGATATAGAGTCGGGCGGCGATCTCCTTGTTACTGTCACCGGCGGCCACCAGGCGTAAAATCTCCAGCTCGCGTTCAGAGAGCGGCTCGATGAGTCCGGCCTGTGAGCGGGGTTGCCCGGCCAGTTTTTCCAGCCGGTTAAACTCGGCCACTACTTTGGCCGCGATAGAAGGCTGGAGGAAGCTCTCTCCGCGGGCGGCCGCGCGAATAGCCTCGATGAGCTTGTCCGAGGAGACGTCCTTGAGCAGGTAGCCCACGGCTCCGGCCCGCAGACCATCAAAGACGTATTCATCATCATCGAAAGTAGTCAGGATAATGACCCGCGTGGCCGGGCGGCTTTCCTTAAGGAGGCGCGTCGCCGCCACCCCGTCGAGCACCGGCATGCGCAGGTCCATGAGGACGACATCGGGTTGGAGGGTGGCGGTGGCGGCGAGCGCTTCCTGGCCATTGGCGGCTTCGCCGACGACCTCAATATCTTCGTATAGCGAAACTAAGGTGTGTAATCCTTCTCTGAACAGAGCCTGATCATCGACTAGCAAGACGCGGATACTCATCGAAAGCTATCCCCCGGCTGAGTGGATTGCAGCGTAGAAGCTGGGCGCAACGCCGATGCCGGTGGCAAAGCGGCGCTTTGTTGGGGATTGTCGGGCACGGTGACGGCCAGGCTGAAACCCGCCCCGACAGCGGTCTCGATCTCGACTGTGCCTCCCAGCAGGCGGGCGCGTTCTTGCAAACCTAATAGCCCAAAACCCGGTTCCAGAGTTACCAGATCACGACCCGGGCCATTGTCACGCGCCATCAGGGACACAGCCGCCGGATCTTGAAAATCCAGTACCAGGTCAACCCGCGAAGCCCGGGCATGGCGGCGGACGTTGGTCAGCCCTTCCTGAGCCGCCCGAAAGAGGGTTAACTCGCTGCGGGAGTCCAGGGTCCGGGGTTTTCCGATGACACGCAGTTCGGCTACGATACCAGTCGCTTGCGTCTCCTCGACCAAGACCGCGACGGCTTCCGGCAGGCTGCGGTTTCCCAGCGGAGATTCGCGTAGTGATGAAACCGATTGGCGTATGGCGGCCAGGCCTTCCTCGGTCAAGTGGGCCGCTTTATCCAGTGCGGAGCGCGCGTTGTCCGGGTTGTTGTCCATCACCGCCCGGGCGGCTTTGATCTGGACGTTGACCACTGTCAGGTAGTGGCCGAGGTTGTCGTGTATCTCACGAGCCAGCCGGTTACGCTCCTGAATCGTGGCCAGTTCCTCGGCCTGGAGGGCAAACGCGGCCAGGCTATGGTTGGCGTCTTTCAGTTGGGCGGCCAATTGTTCGGCTCTCAGCTGGGCTTCCTCGGCGGCCTGGGTAATGCGGGCAAAAATGACCACAAAGACGATAGCCGGGATAAAGGTCAGCGAAACAATCAACGCATTGCGCCAATCTCCGGTTTTGAGATAGAACGGCACAGTGAAAGCCAGGAGGACGACTAAATAGACCCCCCATTGCCAGGGGTGCCGCACGTCGGTAGTCGCCAGAGCGACCAGCGGCATCGATATCAACCAGATGCCACCGGAACCGGCGACAAGAAACTGGATGATCACTACCAGGCCAATGAGAAGTAAGAAGAAGGCGGCCGTAGCGTGGTCCCCGAAGATTGGCCGCAATCTTTCCTGTCCGCTTATGACCACTCCAAGATAAATCACGCCCAACACCAACGCGGCCGCCAAATCGGCTGCTGTAAACAAGGGCGTGTGGCCCATATTCAGGTCGGCCAGATAGCCCCCGATCGTCACTACATAAGCCAGCACGATGACGACGACCGTGGCGATATGGCCGGGTTTAGCCAGGGACCCGCTTTTGTGTGAATCGGCCGCGATCATAGGCCAATCATAGTCCAATTGCGGCTGTTTAGCTATGTGGCTACCGGCCGTAATTTGACACTTCCTTTGTTCCTGAAAACACAGATAGCGATCGGGTGAATGCCATTGGGTTTCATCTGTTTTGAAAGCGG
>JAWOHK010000160.1:0-8443 GCA_046485205.1 Chloroflexota bacterium
TGCCTCTGGCCCCGGCCGTCATCGCTGCACTGCACGACGCGACCGGTGTGTGGTTTGATGAGATTCCGTTATTACCGTGGAAGGTGGTGGAGAAACTCAGGTAATCATATTTAGTTGATAACCACCTTCTAAGCCTAAACATGCTTTTTCCTCACCACCTTGTCCTCATCCGCGGCGGCGGCGACCTGGCTACCGGTGTCGCCTATCGGCTGCACGTGGCCGGGTTCCCGATCATCGTGACCGAACTATCCCACCCGCTGGTGGTCCGGCGACGGGTAGCCTTGGCATCGGCCGTGACGGATGGTGCGGTTGTGATTGAAGATATGACGGGAGTCCATGTGGAGACGCCGGATGAGGCCCTCGATCTGGCTTCTAGCGGCATAATCCCCGTCCTGGTGGCTCCCCAATTACCCGAATCTCTCTTCGATTCGTCACATACAACTCGTTACTCATCACTCATTCTGGTCGACGCTCGCATGGCCAAACGCAACATCGACACCCGGATCGATCAAGCGTCGCTGGTGATCGCCCTCGGGCCAGGCTTCACAGCCGGTATCGATTCTCATGCCGTCATCGAAACCAACCGCGGCCACCGCCTCGGCCGCGTCATCTGGTCGGGTATGCCCGAACCCAACACGGGCACACCGGGCGTTGTCGCCGGCAAAGGATCTGAGCGCGTACTTCGCGCGCCGGTTGAAGGCCAGGTCGCGTGGCATAAAGAAATCGGTGAGCGGGTCGAGAGTGGCGAGAAGATCGGGACGGTTAGCGGACTGGCGGTCGAAGCGCCATTCGAGGGCGTTTTGCGGGGTCTCATCGCGCCGGGAACCACCGTCAAGTCGGGACTCAAGATTGGTGACGTCGATCCCCGCATCGATAGCGAAGCTTGTTTCACGATATCGGACAAAGCTTTGTCTATCGGCGGGGGAGTACTGGAAGCCATTTTGAGCTACCTCAATACTCGCCAGGCGAATAAATCCTGAACCGCACTGATTTTAGGCAGATAATTGCCAGGTTCGAGTATTGGCCGTTCAAATGCCTATTCAAACAACCAACTCCGGCAATTTGGTCGATCGGCGGATATCTTTTTAGCGAAACCCGGATTGATAGCGATGGAAAATTGGACTATTCGTGCTGCACTGCAAATGGGTGACCATCCGGAATTGGTGGCCTTCGTCGGTGGCGGCGGTAAAACCAGCTTGATGTTTGCTCTGGCGGCCGAACTGCCCGGTCGCACCGTCATCACCACCACCACCCGCATCTTCACCGCCCAGATGGCCCTGGCACCGGCGGTTTGCCAGGTAGAAAATCTCGACGATCTGGGTCGGCATCTCGCCCGATACGGCCGCTGTCTGGTCATTGGCGAAGTCGAAGGGGACAAAGCCTACGGTGTCGATCCGGAGCTTCCCGCCCGCCTCCTGGCCCGGGCCGACGTAGATAACATTCTTGTCGAAGCCGACGGCTCGCGCATGCGACCAGTGAAAGCGCCGGCCGACCATGAGCCGGTCATGCCTAAGGCGACAACCCTGCTTGTACCGCTGGCAGGATTGGACGCGCTTGAAAATCCTATCGACGCGATCGCCCACCGGCCGGAATTGATCCACAACATGCTCGCCGCAACTCCTGGGAATTCCCTGGCAAGCCCATTGCTGACAGCGGATCAGCGACTCACTCCCGCCGGATTGGCCCTTATAATGACTCACCCGGCTGGCGGACTCAAGCATGTTCCCTCTACCGCACGGATCGTCCCCTGGTTCAACAAGGCGGATGCAAAGGAACGCCTGAGGGCCGGCCAGCTCGTAGCGAGGGAAGTATTGCGCGAGCCGCGCATTAAGAGGGTGGTGATTGGCGCCGCAAAATCTCGCCAACCTGTTCGGGAGGTGCACCGCCGGGTGACAGCCGTCATTCCGGCGGCCGGAGAATCAAGGCGCATGGGGCGCAACAAATTGCTCTTGCCTTGGGGTGAGACGACGGTGCTGGAACAAACTTTGGCTACTTTGGCGGCCACGTCCGTCTATGATAGGGTGGTTGTTAGTGGTCACGACCCGGCAGCGATAACAGCCAGGGCTGCGCCCGCGGGCGCGCGGGTGCTTCACAATCCGGATTTTGCCATCGGTATGCTCTCGTCGGTTCAAGTGGCGGTAAGGCAATTGGGTCCGGATGTGGAAGCAGTCCTGGTCATGTTGGGGGACCAGCCGATGGTCAGCCCGGAGGTTATTGATCGCCTAATTGCTGCTTATGCTACAGGTCCCCAGGGACTGGTCGCGCCTTATTATCAGGGACAGCGCGGCAATCCTGTATTGATCGATCGACGCTATTTTGACGAACTCCTGGCTCTTCCGGCCGATTCTGCGCCGCGGAACTTGCTGCAGCGGCATGGGGGTGATATCCGGAAAGTTGAAATCGATAGGCCGGCCATCTTGCACGATCTGGATCGGCCGGAGGATTATGAACGCTGGAAGCCCTGACCCTTTTCGCCACATCAGATCGTGTCTCCCTGGCACCATGTTAAAATCAGAATCGAGATTCGGCTCGAACACCTAACATCGAAGTTACATATGAGTAAGCAAGAATCAGAACCAGCCTGGCCCATCGAGATTATCCGCAGTAATCGACGAAAAAAAACCGTCAGTGCCCGCCTGGATCAAGGCGTGCTGGTCATCCGCGCCCCACAATCCATGAGCGATGCCGAACTGGCACCAATCATTGATAACCTCAAGGGACGCATGCAACGACGCCAGGTGAATATTCCTCAAACAGATGAGAACCTTGAGAAACGAGCCAGAGAATTGAATCGGAAATACTTCGGCGGCCGGTTGCGCTGGGAGTCGGTTCGCTATGTCACCAATCAGAACAACCGGTTTGGCAGCTGCACACCGGATAACGGCACCATCCGCATCAGCCATCGCTTAGCCACAATGCCTGCCTGGGTACGCGATTACGTCCTGATTCATGAGCTGGCCCACCTGGAAGAAGCCAACCACGGTCCGCGATTCTGGCAGCTGGTTAACCGTTATCCTTTAACCGAGCGAGCGCGTGGCTATCTGATGGCCGTGGGCCTGGAGGAAACCAGTAGCGAATTGGAAGATTAAATCGCACCGGCTACTTGAGGTTCAAATGACGGTAGCCGCGATTCCAATATATCAGGGGACCATTATCTGGTCGGGGCACGTCACAGGCCTGGACTTCACCGATATAAATGGTGTGGCCGCCGGCCGCCAGCCGCGAATAAACCGTACAGTCTAGCCAAGCCAACGAATCTTTCAGTATAGGCGCGCCTGTCACCGCTTTATCCCAATCACCCATTGAAAATCGATCTTCGTCCTTTATCCAGGCAAATCGATTGGATAACTCCATCTGGTCATGACCCAGGATATTGACGGCGAAGGTCGCACCTTCGGTTTCCAACATCTCATAAGCCGTCGCCCGGTGATCGATTGATACTAAAATCAGGGGCGGATCGGGTGAAACGGAAGCAAAAGCGGATACAGTCAATCCATGAATCGCGTCTGAATCCGGTGACTTAATCGTCACAATTGTGACACCCGAGGGAAAGTGGCGTAAAACGTCGCGAAAGCTTTCTGATAACATTGACATAACTGGATACTATTACCTTTTCGCTGGTTGATCAACCGCCCGTTAGCCCATCTATTCGTTGAGAATCGGAACACGAGTAGTTTCAGGTAGATTCAGGTATTTTCGAACGACTCCTGCGATGTCATCCAGCATTCGAATGTGGCGAGCATATTCCGTGTGGTCTCGACCGAAGAGGATGGTGGGAACGGGATTTCGTGTGTGCTGGCGGTGGTTTTTCTCCTCGATGTTGCCATGATCGCTGGTGATAATCAGCAAGCCATGCCCCTCGTCCCATGCCTCGAATAGGCCTCCCAGTACGCGATCGATGACCTCCAGATGGGCAACAGCTTCTTCGAGGCTTCCGCGGTGGCCGGTCTGATCGCTAGGCCAATGTTCGAAAAAACTGAAATTATAGCCGCTGGCGATGGTTGCGATGCGCTGACCGGCTTCATTCAAGGCGATGACCGGTATATCCATGTAACCCAGGTGATCGCGCCAGCCACGGGCGGTAAAGTCTGGGCTAACTGCATGCCCCTGTCTCAAATCATCCGCGTCCATCAGATGTAGACCGGCCATGGTCGCGGCCAGCGGGACGGCCGACAACAGGCGCTTGCCACTCTCGATAGCCTCAAAGTAACTCTGCGGATATGGAGTGATGAGGGCCGTGCTCCGGCCGGCATTCACTACCTCAGCAAACAAGGAACCCTGTTGGATGATCTCCGCCACAGCCGGATTGGGCTTGGGGCCGTAGTGACCGCCGATGATGCGGGGGACATTTCGACCGGTGAGAATGGTCGCCTGCCCGGTAGCGCTTTGCGGGCGACCGGGAATGCCCAGATTGGCGTCGGTGGGGATAAAGGATGCCCGTTTCCCGATAATTGGACCTTCGCGTTGTAAATACCATTCCGGACCAAGAAGGGCTATGAGATTTGGCAAGTCGGCCGTCATGAAAGGATTGATGGTCGGATCGGAACTGCCCAATCCAACACCATCCATAAAAAAAAGATGAACGAACGGTTTCTTAGCGGCCATTGTCGAATACTAGTGCTTCACCGATAATCCTAGCATAATGTGGGTACAGATCCTATTTACGCGCCGTGGGTGGCCAGAATGGTGATGGGCGATGACAGGGTGGTCATCAATGAGGGCTTGAGTATTCCCTTTTCCGACCTCCAATTCCGCTTTACGATTGGGGGCGGTCCCGGCGGCCAGCACGTCAATAAGACAGCCACCCGCGTTACGCTTCTATTTGATGTGGCCACATCGACCGCTCTCGACGATGAATCGCGCGCCCGATTGCTGGATCGCCTCGCAAACCGCCTCGATCGGAACGGCGTGCTGCAGCTGTCGGTCCAGGACTCCCGCAGCCAATGGCAGAACCGCCAGCTGGCGGTCGCCCGATTCCAGGCTCTTCTTAGCGAAGCGTTGATCGAAGAATCGGAACGCCGGAGAACTCGCCCCAGTCGGGCTGCCCGGGAAGAACGGCTGGAAGAGAAACGCAAACGGGCCGTGATCAAACGAGATCGGCGCCGACGTTGGCACGGTGATGTTTAACGGTGCAGATCAAAAAAGCTCCACGCCATTCTATCTGGCGTGGAGCCCAAAATCTTTCAAGTTTGTAAACTAAACAGCATCGGCCATTTCATCGACTGGCTTTTCAGCCGGTAGCGCGCTTTCCAACAAGGTAAAAGTCAGCTCATCACCCTCCACATCGATCCGCACGCGATCTCCTGATTTGAACTCGCCCTTCAGGAGTCGCAACGATAGGGCACTTTCGACAAACCGCTGGATGGCCCGCTTCAGGGGACGAGCACCAAAGTCTTCGTCAAATCCCTGCTCGGCCAACCAAATTTGGGCCGGTTCGGTCAACTCGATGCTCAGGTTGCCCTGATCAGCCAGTCGCTCCTGGACATCCTTCATTTGCAACTTGACGATTTCAATGACATCTTCGACGCTCAGCGGTTCGAAGATAATGATCTCATCGATCCGGTTGATGAATTCCGGCCGGAAAGTTTGTTTGAGCGCGTCCTCGATACGCTTATGTGCTTCCCTGTCCTGCGCCTGCATCCCGGAAAAGCCCAAAGCGCCTGATCGCTTCACGAAGGACGTTCCGACATTACTGGTCATCACAATCACCGCGTTGCGAAAATTGACGATTCGGCCCTGACCGTCAGTCAAGCGACCGTCATCGAGTAATTGCAGGAGCGCGTTCCAGACATCCGGGTGAGCTTTCTCAATTTCATCGAACAAGACAACGGAATAGGGGCGGCGGCGGACCTGCTCGGTGAGCTGGCCGCCCTGCTCGTAGCCCACATACCCCGGCGGCGCGCCGAATAGGCGGCTGACCGTGTGTTGTTCGCGATATTCACTCATATCAACGCGAATGAGCGCGTCCTCATCATCAAACAGAAACTCAGCCATGGCTTTGGCCAGTTCCGTCTTGCCAACACCGGAGCTGCCCAGGAAGATAAACGAGCCAATCGGCCGGCGTGGGTCGCTCAGACCGGAACGGCTGCGACGGATCGCATCGGCCAGGGCGGCAATCGCCCGATCCTGCCCCACGATTCGCTCATGCAAGCGTTCTTCCATTTGCAGTAGTTTAACCGCCTCTGTTTCCATCATTTGGGAAAGGGGAATTCCGGTCCAAGCCGCGATTACCTCGGCGACATCTTTTTCGTCAACGATCTCATCGAGCTTTTGCTCATCCCGCCAGGCATCACGCACGGCCTTGAATTCGGACTCAAGCCGCAGGCGGTCAGCCTTACTAACTTGAGCTCGCTCGTAATCACGTGCGGAGCTGGCTTCTTCCTCGGACAGAAGCAGCTCATCAATTTCAGTCTTCAGCTTTTTCAAATCAGGCGGAAGGGTATGCAGAGCGACCCGTAATTTAGCTGCGGCTTCATCCATCAGATCGATGGCTTTGTCCGGCAACCGGCGATCAGTCACATATCGAGATGAAAGCTTCGCGGCAGCCACAAGGGCCTCGTCGGAAAATTCAACATTATGGTGGACTTCGTAACGGTCGCGGAGCCCGCGTAGCATGTCAATCGTCTCTTCGACCGATGGTTCATCGACGAAGACGGGCGCGAACCGGCGTTCCAACGCCGAATCCCGCTCGACGTATTGGCGATATTCATCCAGTGTGGTGGCGCCAACGCACTGCAATTCGCCACGCGCCAGGGCTGGTTTCAGCATATTGCTGGCATCCATTGCACCTTGGGCTGAGCCCGCTCCGACTACGGTGTGCAGCTCGTCGATAAACAGGATGATTTCGCCCTGCGCTCGCTGAATTTCCTCCATGGCCGCCTTCAAGCGTTCTTCGAACTCGCCACGGAAACGACTGCCGGCGATCATGGCCCCTAGGTCCAACGACACTACCTTTTTGTTCAACAGGTTTTCCGGCACATCACTGGTGATGATTTTTTGGGCCAGGCCTTCCACAATGGCTGTTTTGCCGACGCCCGCTTCGCCAATCAACACCGGGTTATTCTTCGTGCGCCGGCTCAGCACCTGGATCACCCTCAAAATTTCGTCGTCACGGCCGATAACCGGATCCAGGTGGCCTTCACGAGCCATCAGAGTCAGATCACGGCTGTACTTCTCCAGAGTGCGGTAGCGGCTATCGGTTTGACGGCTGGTCACTCGTTGGCCGCCACGGAGATCGGTAATGGCTTCCAACACACGTTCGCGCGTGATGCCAAATTCTTGCAAAATCCGGGCCGAGGCAGTGTTGCGCTCGCTCATGATGGCTAAGAAGATATGCTCGGTCGAGATGTATTCATCCTTCAACCGGTTGGCTTCCCCTTGCGACAATTCCAGGACCGTTCGGATCCGTGGCGTATAGAATACCTGGCCAACTCCGCCGCCGTAGACCGCAACCTTGGGACTAGCCCGCAATTCGCGATCCAGGCGTTCTTGAAGGGCTGCGGATTCAACGGTCAGCGCGGCCAATATTTGAGGAATGGCTCCGTCCTGTTGTTCCAACAAGGCTAAGAAGACATGTTCGGTATCTACCTGGGTATGTCCATAGCGCTGGACGATTTCATAGGCCCGTGCGGCCGCGTCCTGGGCCCGTTCCGTAAAACGATCAAATCGCATTCTTTATTATCCTTCGTATGACTTATCGTTGTTCAACGAATCGTCCTAATGACTGTCAATTATTATGATTCCACTAATGCCTAACTATACTACAAATTGATAGGATTCACGTTAGACGCCGACGCCCGTAAATGTTCTCGTTGACAGATAAGAAAACTCAGAGAGAAGCAGTAATCAATCGAATGAGAGGCGCTCTGATTTCGTGGATGGGGTGCAGCATTTCAGCCTACTCCGGCAGTTCAGTTACCAGTTGTCAGAGCGCGGCCTTCTTCACCCACGGCTCTGGCCCACCTGCGGTGGCCATCCTTTATCCCTTACGTGACGCGCGTGCCTTCTGACTCATCGTAACCATCGCCCCAAGCCAGAATTTTGTACGGGGTGATGACAATCAACCGCCAGTCAGCCGATTCGTCGTATCGGAAATCCCATTCATATTTATGGTAGAAATGCTCGGCCAGGGTATCGATTTGCGACCGATCAGCCGTATGCGCTTCACCTTCAATTGCCACAACATTCATAGCATCCGGCAGGGCCAAGGCTACATTTTGATTCTGATACATATTGATGTACTTCTGAGTTTGACTCCCCGTACATACATAAAGGCGACCATCTAACCAGACATACCACAGTGGTACCAGGTGGGGCCGGCCATCGCCACGGACCGTAGCCAGCCATATAGTAGTCTCGCGGCTCAACCGCGCCTCGATCGCCCGCCAGCGAGCCGGGTTTCTTCTGTTCATGATGGGTCGGGTATGCCGGGAATTTCAACAAT
>JAWOHK010000307.1:0-2855 GCA_046485205.1 Chloroflexota bacterium
CACGATGATTTTATCCAGGGACATCCTGTCGTTTCCTGCGGGCAAAGGCGTGCTATAGCGATCACTTTGCGCGTCTGACGATTTTAAGCCAACTTGTAATTCTATCATGACGGACGTCCTCACACCATTAACGTTTCGTTGGCAAGTGGGGATTAAAGTATTAAATGTATTTGGTTCAGGCTACCGAAAGAAGATATTCAGCCGCCTTACAACCATAACAGATTAGCACAAATGGTCTAATAAATCAAGGAAGGGAGATTGGATTTTTAATCGAATCAGGAACCAATAGAACGTGTCGCCAACAGACGGTTGCGGTTCTTATACCTGGTAGGATTCGATTAATGCGGTGATGGATTCCCCGGCATCCAGCTTCACCAATCGGTGAGTCCTGGCAGACTCTTCAAGGGGTAAGGCAGAAGTCTCGGCCGTTAAAAGGCGCTGGTTGGTTATCACTTGTATGAGATCAGAAACGGCCAGGGCAACGACGGCTGACTTCCGGGCAACCAACACTTTGCCCTTTACATTGGCCCGGGATGGGGTAAAAACCCAACCGATTTGAAAGCGACGCGCGTAGCCGTCGGCCAGCAGGATCGTGAGTATGCCATCCGGCTCAAGGGCTATCGCCGCCGCAACCCTATCGAATGAGGCTTCCCGGCCACAGTTTATCGCCTGGATGCCGGCCAAGGGAACATCAGCGAGCGACCAGCGGATAGCCCGGCCGCTCTCGGTGACGATTATCATGTCCTGCCGGCGGGCGGCTCCCTGCATCCAGACCGGAATTCCCGGCGGCGGGCTGTCGAATCCGAAGGGCAGCGGCGCTTCGATGCTTTCCCGCAACGCCTCTAAAGGGTAGGCCCGGGCGAAACCGGTAGAGGTAACCAGCAACAGGCGCTCCATCTCCCGGGTAACCGACCAATCTGCCACGGCGCAGACCGTCTCCCGGGGGGCAAAGGGGTGAAGCGACTCAATACCCAAGTCAGTTTCAGTGAGTTCGATCAACTGGCGGGCCGAGGTCAGAAAAAAGCGATAACGTGACGTCACAACCAGCAATGGCGTGCCGGCTGCAGTCTTGAGCGCTGTCCGCAGCGGTCGCTCGCTGCCGGTCAATTTCGGCTGAAGATGTACATCCTCAACCATTTGTCCTTCCGGAATGGAATACGCCTGCAAACCCGGGCGGTTGATCGCGGTCTCTAATGGCTGGTCGACCAACACCAACGCCTGGCTCTCCTCTACGGCCTCCCCGCTTCCTCGCTCATCCATTTCGATCCGGCGCTGGAGAAGCCCCAGGTTAACTGGCCTGACCTTCAATTGGCCGCTGGTTGGGTCGGGTAGGCCGGCGAAGTCGGCCGGCGTATGGGGAACAAGATCGATCTCGCCGCGACTCAGGTGGTGGCCGATAATCCCTAATCCGGCGGTGACACTGCTGAATGTATCGATGGTGCGCACATTCGCCTCGCCGAAATGACGGCCGAGCATCTCATAAAAGGCCGGGATGAGCGCCGAGCCGCCGGTACGAATAACGCTATCGATCTGGTCGGGGCGAAGCCCGGATTCGCTCACCGTGTCCAGCAGGTGGCGTTCGATGACTCGCGTTTCGCCGCGAATGATCTCCTCAAATTCGGAACGGGTGATGAATTCGTGGACGCTGAAACCGGGGCCATCCAGATAGATGGGCGCACCGTGCTTGTCCGAGAGCGTGCGTTTAGCCTCCTCAACGATGTCGAACATTTTCAGACCATAATTGCCGCTGACCAGCGCCAGCAAGGCCTCGATCTGGTATTTGCGTTGGGCAGTCTGAGCGATCTCGCGCAGAATCCGCCGGCTCTCGGCCGACTGGAGCTGCAGGATCGTTTGCCAGTCGGCGAAGGAATCATAGATCCATTGCGGCACGGTCAGCGCTTTGTGGCGCGGTCCGTAGAAACTGCCCTCGCCGAAGTGGCGCGGTAACTTGGCTCGCACCAATTTCTGATCAAATATATCCCCGGCGATGGGAATGCCATTGGTGGCCAGCACCCGCGGCCGGCCTTCGCCTAGCCGCATAACGGTTATATCGAGCGTGCCTCCGCCGAAATCAAAGATCAGCGCGTTCTCCGGCCCGGTTAATTCCAGCGCGTAGCTATAAGCGGCCGCCACCGGCTCGTATTGTAGATACACGGTCTCATAGCCGGCGCGGAAAGCGGCCTGAAGGAGGCGGGCTTCGGCCACGCGATCGCCTTGGGAATTGTCGGCGAAGTGAACGGGTCGGCCGAGGATGACTTGTTTAAGTTCGCGATCCAGCAATCGCTCCCCTCGCGCTTTTGTCACAGTCAGGTAGAGGGCGATCAAATCCTCCAGGGTATAGTAAAATTGGCCGATAACCGTGCCGGGGTAGTTGACATCGCGCAATCCGGACTTAATTGACAGGAACAGACGACCGGGCGAGAGGGCGTCGGCCCAAACATAGACATCGGTTATGTAATAGACCAGATCGGCAATGACTTCCAGCTCCCCAACCCAGATTTTCTGCATTTTGACCGGGCGGCCCACGTTATGTTCGAAGTAAAGGTCAACTGCCGCCCGACCGACGGTTACCGACTGCTCGTTAGTAATGTATAGAGCAGTGCGCGCTACACGCGGATTGAGGTTTGACGGATCGAGCGGCAGGACGTTGACGGCGCGGCCGTCGAAGGTGGCCATACCGCTGTTGGTCGTGCCGAAATCCATCCCGATGATCGGTGTGTCAGTCACAAACGACTACCTCCAGTGTGTCAGAAGAGATACAAGGTACGTAGCATCCCCCGATTCATTGCTTATCCGGTGATTTGCCTAATTTCCCTGTTCGAATACTACCCGTCCATTGAAGACGGTCAGCCAGG
>JAWOHK010000062.1:0-3173 GCA_046485205.1 Chloroflexota bacterium
TGCGCGCCGGTCGTCCCACCATTGCCGTGCCCTTTTTCGCCGATCAATATTTCTGGGCGGCCCGCATCAAGGCGCTGGGTGTCGGCCCTATACCGATTCCCCGGGACAAACTCACCACAGCTAACCTGGCGCAGGCTATAATAACGGCCGTGACCGATCCCACCATCCAGGCCAACGCGGCCCAACTCGGCGAGAAAATTCGTGCCGAAGATGGCGTGGGCCGGGCGGTGGCGGCCGTGCAAGCTATTTTTAATCAGGAACAGTCAAAGATTACGCAGAGTGACGCAGATTAAAGCAAAAAATCTGCGTAATCTTTGATTCTCCACAGGAGTTGTTATGCAAGCGTTGCTAGAGAAATTACAGTTGACCGACATGAATGATGGCGCCTGCGACGGGCAATGGCTCCAGGATGAGGGGACAGAGGCGATCGTCTCTTACAACCCGACCAGCGGCGAGCCAATTGCCGCGGTCCGGCAGGCAACGGCCGTGCAGATTGAACAAACCATTACCGCCGCTCAGGAAGCCTTTGCCGGCTGGCGGATGACCCCGGCTCCCCGGCGGGGCGAACTGATCCGTGACCTGGGCAATGCCCTGCGCGAGTACAAAGAGCCGCTGGGCGACCTGGTCAGCCTGGAAATGGGCAAAATTCGGGCCGAGGGGCATGGTGAAGTGCAGGAGATGATCGACATCTGCGACTTCGCCGTCGGCCTCTCCCGCCAGCTGTACGGGCTGACCATGGCCTCCGAACGGCCGTCCCACAGAATGTACGAACAATGGCATCCCCTGGGACCGATTGGCGTCATTACTGCCTTCAACTTCCCAGCGGCCGTCTGGTCGTGGAACGCGGCCATTGCCGTCGTCTGCGGCGATCCGGTCATCTGGAAGCCGTCGGAATTAGCTCCGCTGACGGCCGTGGCCATCCAGCATATCGCCAACCGGGTGATGGCCGATCACGGCCTGCACGCTATTTTCAACCTCCTGGCCGGGACGGGGCGGGATGTCGGCGAACGGCTGATCAACGACGCCCGCCTGCCCCTCATCTCCTTCACCGGCTCGACGAAAGTCGGCCGTCACGTGGCCCAAACGGTGGCCGGCCGCTTCGGCAAAACGATTCTCGAACTGGGCGGTAATAACGCCATCATCGTCGCCGCCGATGCCGACCTCGATCTAGCCGTGCGGGCCATCTTGTTCGGTGCGGTGGGCACAGCCGGGCAGCGCTGTACGACAACCCGCCGCATTATTGTCCACCAGGCCATCGCCCCGGAACTAACCCGCCGCCTGGTAGACGCCTACCGGCAGGTCAAATTGGGCGATCCGCTGACTGCCGGGACGTTGATGGGACCGCTGGTCACCGAGACGGCCGTGACCAATATGATGACGGCCGTTGATCAAGCCCTGGCTGAAGGCGGGGAGCTGCTCACCGGCGGCAAGCACCGCCCTGACGTAGGGCCGCAGTTTGTCGAACCAACCATTATCAAGATGCCGGGGCAGACGGCCGTGGTCAAGCAAGAAACCTTCGCTCCCATTCTCTATCTCCTGGAATACGAGCAGTGGGACGAGGCCATAGCCCTGCACAACGACGTGCCCCAGGGTCTTTCCAGCGCCATTTTCACCGACAGTTTGCGGACGGCCGAAGCCTTTTTATCAGCTGCCGGTTCTGACTGCGGCATCGCCAACGTCAATATCGGCACCTCCGGCGCCGAAATTGGCGGGGCGTTTGGCGGTGAAAAAGAAACGGGCGGCGGCCGTGAATCCGGCTCGGACGCCTGGAAGGGGTATATGCGCCGCCAGACCAACACCATCAACTGGTCGCGGGAACTCCCCCTGGCCCAGGGCATTCAGTTTGGGTAGGAGAATCAGAGATTGCGCTATGACTCCCGCTCCCGTTAACATTCCCCCTACGCAGATTCCCCGGATCCAGCGCGATCCGCTGGCGTTTTTGCGGCAAAATGCCCAGGCGCACGGCGACTTCATCCATTTTCCCCTGGGCCTGTGGAACGTTTACCTGCTCAACGACCCGGCGCTAATCAAGCATGTGTTGCAGGACAACAACCGCAATTACAACAAAAATACCATCCAGTACAACACCCTCAGCGTCGTCACCGGCCGTGGCTTGTTGACCAGCGATGGCGAGACCTGGCGGCAGCAGCGGCGGCTGATTCAGCCCGCCTTCCACCGGCGGCGCATTGCCCAGTTTGGCGAGTTGATGACGGCCGCCACCCAGAAAATGGTCGATCGCTGGGATACAGCCAGCGCGCCGCTGGACATTGACGCTGAGATGATGCAGCTGAGCCTGGAAATCGTCGGCCAGGCCCTCTTTTCGCTCGATCTGAGCCAGTCAGCCGGGGAGTTGACGCGCGCGGTACTGACAACGCTGGACTATGTCGTTTACCGGGCCAGCACACCTATTGCCGCGCCGCTCTGGTGGCCGACGCGGCGCAACGGCCGTTTCCTGGCCGCCCGCCGGCTGCTCAATAACGTCATCGCCGAAATGGTCCAGAACCGGCGAGCGCAGTTAGCCGCCGGTGAACAGCCTCCCGACGATCTACTGACGATGCTCCTGGAAGCGCGCGATCCCGAAAGCGGAGAGGGCATGAGCGACGCCCAAATCCGGGACGAAATCATCACCCTGCTCATTGCCGGGCACGAAACGGTCGCCAGTGCCTTGACCTGGTGCTGGTACCTGCTGGCCCAGCATCCGGAACAGCTAGCGCGTCTTCAAGAAGAATTGGACGGGGTATTAGACGGCCGTAGGCCGACCATCGCCGATCTGGCCCAGCTGCCCCTGACCCGGGCCATCTTTGACGAGACGCTGCGCCTCTACCCACCGGCCTGGATCATCACCCGCCGGGCTATCGCCGCCGACAAGCTGGGCGATGGCGAAATTCCGGCTACCGGCCTGATCCTGATCAGCCCTTACGTCGTCCATCGCCATCCCGGTTTCTGGCCGGAGCCGGAACAGTTTAACCCGGATCGTTTTTTACCGGGCGCCGGCGACGGCCGTCCTCGTTTTGCCTACATTCCCTTTGGCGGCGGCCCCCGCCTGTGCATTGGCGATCAGTTTGCCTTAACCGAAGCGCAGTTGATCATTGCTGAAGTCGCCCGTCGTGGCCGCCTGGCCTTAGTCCCCGATCAAAAGGTCGTCATGGAGCCGCTGGTTACTCTCCATCCGC
>JAWOHK010000154.1:0-4293 GCA_046485205.1 Chloroflexota bacterium
CGGCAGGCCTCGCCGGACTCGGTCTTGCTGGCGCAGCGGACCTTGTTGTCGTTGCGCTTGATAGTGCCGGGTCGAAGGTGGTCATAGCCACAAGTGTACCGGCTACCACCCCCTCGCTTGTAACCGGCGGAAAAGTAAGTATCTATACGTTGAATTTGCCTGAATCAGGTCGATACTATTGTGGCACCGGAATAGTATGAAAGCCGGCCGAGCGTATGTCAGCGGTAGACATCACGCCGATGGCCGACGCGGATGATCTGCACCAGGAGGATATCATCCTCGATTGTGTACAAGACCCGGTAATCGCCGACTCGAATTCGATAGCTATGGCCAGATCCGGCCAGTTTACGAGACCCATGCGGGTAAGGATTTTCAGCTAGCCCTCCGACCGAATCCAGAATGCGCAGAATAACCGGCTGGGGGAGATTCTTGAGTTCTTTGGCTGCCGAGCGCTTCCATTCAACCCGGTAAGAGGCCATCGTCCTTCAGCTCAGCCAGCAATTCCTCATGTGACAGAGTGGGTTCGTCCCGGCGCTCGGCAATGACGGCCAAATCCTCTAGGTCTTCGAGTAACTGTGTGAATTGCTCAATAGAGAGGATGACACCGCTGCGCGCACCGGATGCGTCGGTGATGTATTGGACTTGTTCCAGATATTCGGCGTTATTCATGCATCCTTTGTGTTCCCTGACATTATCACCGCTTGACCAAAGTATACTTGATGGTTGGAAATCACTCAAACCGGCCAATTTATCTGATATTCGTCCCCGACGTTCACCGGAGTATTGACCTGGGTTGGCTCATCGGTCATAACGTTCCCAGTTTCGTCGTATTCAACCCAGCGCCGTCGCCCAATGCACCCGCCATCTCTTCAACCAAATTGTCCGGCGGTTGGGTTGGGGTTGGATTATCTGTACTTGCTGCTTTAACGCCTGTAATTCAGCGATGATGGCGTCAATTCGGCGCGCAATCGTTGCCAGGGACTGCTCGTTTGTTTGTATGTCCATCAGAAATCACCTCACAAATTAAATTGTAACATAAAGCCGGACAAGGTTTTTACCCTGTTTGTCACTTGCAACCCGTAACGCTATAAGTTACGCTGTCACCAATGATGCCGATGAATAACCCGCCTCATCCCGGAGAAATAATCAAGGAGTTGTGCCTGGAACCGTTGGGGCTGACGGTCACGAGAGCGGCCGAGGCGCTGGGCGTGAGCCGCAAGACATTGGCGGCGATTTTGAATGGCCGCGCGGGGATCAGTCCGGAGATGGCCATCCGGCTTTCGATGGCCTTTGATACCTCGGCTGAAAGCTGGCTCAACCAGCAAACCCAGTACGATTTGTGGCTCGCCAGGCAGAATCAACAGGCGATCAGGGTCGAGAGGCTTGTCGCTGTTTGACTTCTTCTGTATCGTGATCTGGAAAGCGAATCGAGCCAAGTCGAAAGTCGCGAGGGGTAAATCTTTCGAGAACCAGCTGAAGAATGACATCGCCCATTCATTTAGAAGGGCGGTCGATGAAAAAGGCTTCAAGCTCTGACCTCTCGATCAATCAGAATGGCAGACAGAAGAGGCGCAAGTCCATGCCCAAAACACCGATCTACGCTCCGATCGCAACCCCGGAAGAATGGAAGGCACTTCTGGCCGAGCCAGAGAAGCAGTGGCGCACAGGCTTCTCCGCCAGGGCGATCGCGGGTAGCTGGCTGGCTGCTAAGGGCATGCCCAGAGAGATATCGGCAATGTTCAGTTACTCTGGACTGCTGGGGCTCGCCTCAATCGAGCCCCTCATTATCATCCCCGAGCACAAGGTTTTCCTACCCCCGATTTCCGGTCATCCGTCTCAGAATGACGTTTTCGTCCTCGCCAGGGGATCCGATGGTTCCCTCGTCTCTATAACTGTCGAAGGGAAGGTGTCCGAAAGCTTCGGTCCGACACTTGGAGAGTGGATCTCCAGGCCTTCGCGAGGCAGGGAGACTCGCCTTACCTTTCTAAAACAGGAGCTATCCTTACAAGGAGAGCTCCCGCCGGGGGTCCGGTACCAGCTTCTTCACAGGCTCGTGTCGGCCATTCTCGAGGCGAAACGGTTCGGCGCCCGTCACGCTGTGATGATCATCCAATCATTCAGCCAGACGGATGAATGGTTCGCTGATTTTGAGCTTTTCCTCCAACTTTACGGCGTCAAAGCCCAGAGAGGCGTCCTTTCGCGGCTTTTCGACAAGGGTACGATTGTCGCATACGCCGGGTGGGCACAGGGAGATCTCCGGTTCTTAGCTGGCTGAATACTTGCTTGAGCCGGCTCGGAAACACTTCCAATGGTGTTGACGAGATACCGGTTTTTCGTTTCGCCCGAATCGGTTACGTACTTGAATTCGGGATTTCAACTTTTGGGAAATTTTTGATAAATCGCCGCTGACCTGTAGTTTTGACCTGGGAAGTTCAAGAGGCCGATCGTCATTGAGAATGAGCTGCCCAATATCTTTCTTTATTCAGGCCCTAACGCACCCACCCAATGCACCCAGTCTAGTCTCATTTCCTGAAGCGCATTGAACAAGCGTCGATCGGCCGTCCAAAAGTCACAACCCAGTGCCTGGGCCAGGACAAGATAGTAGCTGTCATAAATAGAAGCCCGATTCAACTTTTGGGTCCATTGGAACGCCGCCCGATTGTGATCGACATCCGCCGCAAACAAGTGGACGCTCAAGGCGTCCAGTTGCTCAATGGCGCGTTGCCCTTCTTCCAGCGTGAGGTCTTTGAAATAAACGGCTTTCGCAATGGCCGATGTGGTCTCATAGGTCCATAGAGCCGGTGCAACCGGGATATCATCCACAAAGCTTTCAACCAGGGTCAGACAGTTTGACTGAAGCGGGTTCGGTAACACGGCTTTTACCGCCACACTGGCATCGATGACAACCATTTCGCCGCTCATCGCTGTTCCAGATCATGGCGAGACACGTTCAGAATGGCATCCACATCGATCGGTTCGCCCCGCCGAGCTTCAATGCCATCGGCCAAGGTTCTTGTTTCCGCCAACCATTTCCGGATGTCGGCCGCGCGGCTCTCATTCTGTATGAGCTGTTCATAATCCTGCATGCTGACCAGCGCCGCCTTGGGTTTGCCGCGGGAGGTGAGGATAATGCGTTCACGACCATAGGTGACACGGTTGATTAATTCCGATATGTCACGCTTCACCTGGCCAATACTGATTTGGGTCGTCATAAAAAACTCCGATATTGTAATATCATGATAGTACAATTATATATCGGCCGTCTTATGCTTTCAAGCGGGTTGCGCACTCAAGACAGGCGGTAAATCGCAACCAGTAAGGCAAAGGGTGATCCTATTTTCGTTTTCACCCCGGTCGACCCGTACTTGAATTCGGGATTTCAACTTTCGGGAATATTTCGCATAATGTTAGAGAGGGGAGGGGAGATTCCCTCGCCTCTTGGGTGCTCAAAACCGCCTGCGAGTTTGATACGCTCCTTGCATGAAGTAGAATTGCAATAGACGACAGGGTATCATGATGCCATTCACTGATTATCGCTTGACCGATCACGCGCGCGAAGAAATGATTCGTCGTCAAATAAGCGAAGAGGATGTGGCTGCGGTCCTCAACAACCCCGAGCAGATCGATGCCGTAAGAGTTGGGCGAGTCATATACCAGGCTCGGGTTCAATCCGGTGATCCGCCCAAAACCTATTTGCTACGTGTCTTCGTTGACACGGACCGCCAACCCGTCGCAGTCGTTACAGTTTATCGGACGAGTAAGGTGAGTAAATACTGGAGAAATGACTGATGAAGATAACTTACGACCGGGAAACGGACACACTGACGATTATATTCACTGAGTCTAAAGTGATGGAAAGCGACGAGGACAAGCCCGGCATTATTCTTGACTACGATGATACCGGCAATCTGGTCTCCCTGGAGATCCTGGATGCATCTCAAAGGGTCAGCCTGCCGAGTAAGATCGAATACCAGGTTGCGCCCGTGGCCGGATGAGGCCAGGGCATAGGTTTTCCCTGTTTTTCGTTTCGACCGAATCGATTCCGTACTTGAAATCGGGATTTCAACTTTCGGGATTATTTTGAAAAACGACCGCTGACATATAGCTTTGACCTGGGTGCCTCTGTACCCTAAAGGTAGCATGTACCTCAGGGATGGGACCCACAAAAAAACGGGTAGCAACCATCCAGGCTTCCCAACCCAACCAGCAACCAGCAACAAAGCCCAAATGTGGCCAGAAGCAGCAGCCACTCCAATCTGATTACAACAATCCACAAGAGCAGGTGGACTTACT
>JAWOHK010000382.1:0-5960 GCA_046485205.1 Chloroflexota bacterium
GTCCTGGCCGCAATCTATATTCTGGTCGGGCAGCCCGGTTGGCACGGTGAACGCTTGTTCGTCATTATGACTGACCAACCAAGTGTCGCCAACGCGGACTTGGCCAGCACGGAATTGGTTGAAGATTACTATCAGTGGCGAAAGTTTGTATATGACACAGCCGTGCAAACGGCTGAAGCGAGCCAGGCCGAAATACGGGCAGCCCTCGATAGACTAGGAATTAACTATACGCCCTATTATCTGATGAACGCCCTTGAAGTGGACGCCGGGCCGTTTATCCAGGAGTGGTTGGAAGGCCGTCCGGAGGTGGATCGCGTTTTGACCAGCCCGGAACTCCGCCCTCTGCCGCAGCCCTCACCTGTCACCCTGGGTGAGGACATAGCACCGGCCGAACCGCAATGGAACCTTACCACGATCGGCGTGCCGATGGTTTGGGATACATTTAGTATCACCGGCGCGGGCGTCGTTGTGGGGCAAAATGATTCCGGCGTGGATGGGAATCACCCTGAACTTTCCTCGCAATATCGCGGCAACCAGCCAGAGGGCCCGCGCGGTAATGATTTCAACTGGCTCGATCCCTGGAATGACACGCAGTCGCCGGTCGATTCCAGCGGCCATGGCACCCACACGCTGGGGTCCGTTCTGGGGCAAACGGTAGGGGTGGCCCCGGATGCAACCTGGATCGGTTGCGTCAATCTGGATCGCAATCTGGCCAATCCGGTCTACTATCTGAACTGCTTACAGTTTCTTTTTGCGCCCTTTCCCCAGGCGGGGAATCCTCTGCGAGATGGCCGCCCGGATCTGGGAGCACACATATTCAATAATTCATGGGGCTGCCCGGAGATTGAAGGGTGCGATCCGGCGTCCTTGCTACCGGCGGTCCAGCTTTTACGAGCCGCAGGTGTCTTCGTGGTATCGTCAGCAGGCAATACTGGAGATAGCTGTGCTAGCATCAACGACCCTATCGCCATTTATGAGGAAGTCTTTACCATCGGCGCTGTTGGCCAGGACGGTGCGCTTGCGTTTTTCAGCAGCCGTGGCCCGGTGACAGCCGATGAGAGCGGCCGCGTCAAACCAGACCTAATAGCTCCCGGCGTAAACGTGCTCTCCGCTTATCCTCAAGGGACCTATGGATTGGCCAGCGGGACGTCGATGGCCAGTCCGCACGTAGCCGGCGTTGTAGCCCTCATGTGGTCAGCCAATCCGGCGCTTATCGGGGACATAAGCTTAACGGAGGAAATCCTGACCCGCAGCGCCCAACCATACGAGACTGCCTTGCACGGCACTCCGGCTTGTGGCGATCCCCAGGGTAGCCCAGATAACGCTACCGGGTATGGAATAGTCGACGCCTACGCGGCCGTACAAGCTGCGTTACAACAATAGTACATTCCCTTGACAGACCTTCGATCGACCTACTAGACTTGAAAGGGAGGATGAGAAATCGGCCTCTTGATATACCCAGGAATTTTGGCTTATTCGCTGAAGGAGAATGAAACATATGATCGGCGGAATCCACGGCAAGGTTCTCCACGTTGATCTAACCACCGGGAACACGAAAATCGAAAGCCTTCCGGATGAAGTCTTCCGCTTGCTCATTGGTGGTCGAGCGATGGTGGCATATTTCCTGTTACGCGATCTGCCGGTAGGAACAGACCCGCTGAGCCCGGA
This sequence comes from Chloroflexota bacterium, assembly GCA_046485205.1. GTDB lineage: Bacteria > Chloroflexota > Anaerolineae > Promineifilales > Promineifilaceae > Promineifilum. The sequence continues at coordinate 1,669 of JAWOHK010000382.1, forward strand.
CAATCTCCTGATCTTCGCCCCCGGTATCATGCAGGGCACAAACCTGCCGGGTTCCGGCCGGCACGGCGTCGGCGGGAAGTCGCCGTTAACCGGCGCCATCGCCAGTTCGGAAGCAGGTGGCTGGTGGGGGCACGAATTTAAGCGCACGGGTTACGATCTGCTGGTAATTCGAGGCCGGGCCGAAGCCCCCGTCTATCTATGGATCAACGACCAGGAAGTCAGCATCCGCCCGGCCGGCCACCTCTGGGGAGAACTGACCTACCCTGTCGAAGAAACAATCCGGGAGGAACTGGGGGACAAACGGGTGCGGGTAGCCCAGATCGGACCGGCCGGCGAGAACGGCGTGCTTTTCTCGGCGATTATGCACGACGTCAACCGTGCCGCCGGGCGAAACGGGTTAGGCGCGCTCATGGGGTCGAAAAATCTAAAAGCGGTGGCCGTTCGCGGCACCACCCAGGTCCCGGTGGCCGACCGCAAGCCTCTGACCAAAAACGCCAAATGGTTAGGCCAGAATTACAAGGAGTTAGTTGCCTGGGCCGCCGCCGGTATTGGTCGCGGCACTCAGGACTCGCTGGCTCATTGGGCCTATGTCGGCGGCCTGCCGATTAAAAATTTCAGCGAGCCGGAGTTCGAACATGCGCATCTACTGAGCGGTGAACGAAACTATGAGATGTTTCTGAAGGATCGCGACACCTGCCAGGCCTGCCCGATTGTTTGCAAGCAGGTCTTCGAACACGAGAGCGACAATCCTTACCACAAGTTGAGGCCGGAATATGGCGGACCGGAATACGAGGCGATGGCGGCTCTTGGTCCTACGTGCGGGGTGATTGATAATCTGGCTGTGACCAAGGCCAACGAATTGTGCAACGCTAACGGCCTCGATGCTATCTCAACCGGAGCAGCCATCGGGTTCGTGATGGAGTGTTTTGAGCGAGGTATCTTGACGGCGGCCGACACCGGAGGAATTGTATTTCGTTGGGGTGATGCCGAGCTATTGGTTCGGGCAGTGGAGATGATCGCCCGGCGCCAGGGATTTGGCGATATAATGGCCGGAGGCGTAGCCCGGATGAGCGCTCGCTATGGACCGGAGACTGAGTCGTTCAATCTGACCGTCAAAGGTCAGGAGTTGCCGATGCACGAGCCGCGCCTGAAGCATATGCTGGGGATCGGTTATGCGATCGCGCCGGTAGGCGCTGATCACATGATGAACGTCCACGACACGGACTTCACCAACGACGGAGATAGCCTCCGGCGAGTGAACAAGGCTCTACCCGAGGCATTGCGCGTCGGCCCACTACCGGCCCAATCACTCAGTGAAGAAAAAATGCGGGTTTTCTACACGGAACTGAACTGGATGCACTTTCAGGATTGCGCCGTCAATTGCCACTTCTACCCCTATCACTACGATCAGTTTGCCGAGGTATTGAGCGGGATCACCGGCTGCCCGCATTCGCAACAGGACATCCTAGACATTGGCGAACGCGCCCAGACATTGGCGCGACTGTTCAATCTGCGGGAAGGGTTCACGGCCGACGACGATAAGCTGCCCAAACGGGTTCGGCGAGCTTTCGCAAGCGGTCCTATCGCAGGCCAGGTCTTGACCGAAGAGCAGTTTGCTTGGGCGAAACAACGTTACTATGAAATGATGGCCTGGGATGCCGAAACAGGCGCGCCGACGGCCGAGGCTCTGAACCGCCTCGGATTGATGGATCTTATCACTTTCCATACCGCCAGTTCGAGCTGACTCCGTTATAACAACTCAACGATCGTTGCTTCTCCCTGACCCACGCCAACACAAAGCGTGGCCAGGCCATAACGCATGGGCTCGCCATTTCGCTGGCGGCGGCGCATCTCATGTAGTAACGTGGTTAGAATCCGCGCGCCGGAACAACCCAACGGATGACCCAGGGCAATCGCGCCTCCGTTCACGTTCGTGATCTCGGAACGCAGCTCAAGTTCCCGCATGACCGCCAGCGCCTGGACAGCAAAGGCTTCATTCAACTCCGTCAAATCGATATCCGCCAGTGTTAACCTGGCCCGTTCGAGCACCTTTCTGGTAGCCGGCACTGGTCCCATGCCCATCGTTCGGGGATCGACACCGGCCGCGGCTGAGGCCACCCAGCGCGCCACCGGTTGCAAGCCCAGCGCGTCGGCTTTTTCGGCCGACATCAGCACGAGGGCCGCCGCGCCGTCGTTGAGACCGCTGGCGTTACCCGCGGTAACCGTACCGCCCTGGCGAAAGGCCGGTTTGAGCTTGGCCAGCGTCTCCAAACTAGTATCCAGCACGTAGCCGTTGTCCGATTTTCGGATTCGAGGGTGTTCGTCGGTATCGACAACAATTGGCTCACCTCTTCGTTGGGGAAATACCACCGGGACGATCTCAGCCTTGAAGTGGCCGTTATTAATAGCTTCCATCGCTCGCTTTTGGCTCTCGAGGGCGAAAGCATCCTGCTCCTCGCGTGTGATCGGCCCACCCTCGATCTGACCGGCGCAACTCATCTCATAGATATTCTCGGCCGTCTCGCCCATCGCCTCCAATGGAAAAAGCGCTTCCATTTTCGGATTCGGATAACGCCACCCCAAGGTGGTATCCCAGGCAGTGACATTACCAGAAGGACCAAAGACGCGCGGGTTCTTGGGGAAAGAGTAAGGCGCGCGGGTCATGCTTTCCACACCACCGGCAATATAGACATCGCCTTCGCCGCAGCGAATGGCGCGTGCGGCCTGGTTGACGGCATTGAGCCCGCTGGCACAGAGACGATTGATCGTGACCCCGGCAATTGATTGCGGCAAGCCGGCCAGGAGGGCGCCCATACGGGCCACGTTCCGATTATCTTCGCCGGCCTGGTTGGCGCAGCCGAAATACACTTCCTCTATTTCATTTGGATCGATCTTCGCCCTTCGAACGACCTCTTGCATTACCAGCGCGGCGAGATCATCGGGGCGAACAGCGGACAATGCCCCAGCATGTCGGCCGATTGGAGTTCGAACACTTTCGATAATCACAACTTCTTTCATATCGGGCCTCTTATGATCGAAACCTCCGCGGATGCAGAGGAATAGTTGCTGATCAGGCATCAATTTAAAAGTCAGGATATTAACACAAAGCAAAAGTAGAATTTATAGTTCGTAGTAGTGACTTCAGTCGCGTACTTCAGATACGATGCTAAAGGGCCTACTACGAACCGGTTGAATTTATTCCTGTTAAATAATATTAAAGACTCACGCCAAGGATTAGATCATTTATCACGAATGTCGAATATCGGGAAATCATCCCCAATCGCTATGTTGCCCTCTCCTTTGAGGAGAATACAATAATACGTTGGTATTGTACCCCAGACGATAAAGGCAAGTAGGCTATGGAGGCGATGAGTTGAATGATTACACTTGAGATGGTCCGGGAAGATGAAGAAATTGATACACTGATTGGCTATGCGAATCAATATTTGCGCTCCTTGGGCTATACCGATCATGGGCCACGCCATGCCGGGACAGTCGCCATCACGGCCCGGGATATCTTGCGCAAGCTTGGCTATGCAGAGCGGGCTTGCGTTTTGGCCGGGATAGCCGGTTATCTGCACGACATGGGCAACGCTACCCATCGCGAAGGCCATGCGCAGACCGGAAGCTTGTTGGCGCAACGTATATTGGATCGAATGGGCATGCCCGTGGCCGAATCGGTGGTTATTGCCAACGCCATCGGCAATCATGAGGAGGAACGTGGTTTCGCGACGACCCCGATCGCGGCCGCGCTTATTGTCGCCGATAAATCTGATGTCCATCGCAGCCGCGTGCAGACCGATTCCTTCGATGATTTCGATATCCACGACCGGGTAAATTACGCTACCACCAGCAGTCGTGTTACAGTTGATCCGGAAGCGAAGATCATCAGCCTGGAACTAACGATAGACAGTGAATTTGCCCACATCATCGAATACTTTGAAATCTTTATGGAGCGGATGACCATGGTCCGGCAGGCGACCGAGTTCTTGAACTGCCGTTTCAGGCTGGTAATCAACGAAACCGCATTCTCGTGAGCCAAATTAGTGGATACACTCCTGCCTATATAATCTCACGGTAATCCCAGGTGCTTTTCTACAGCCTGTTTGATGATCCCCAGCCTGAAACGGCAGTTCAAAAACTCGGTCGCCTGCCGGACCATAGTCATCCGCTCCATAAAGATTTCAAAGTATTCGATGATGTGGGCAAATTCACTGTCTATCGTTAGTTCCAGGCTGATGATCTTCGCTTCCGGATCAACTGTAACACGACTGCTGGTGGTAGCGTAATTT